>NZ_DIHV01000148.1:0-4849 GCF_002420325.1 Marinobacter sp. UBA5687 | reverse complement strand
CTACGTCTTGGAATGAACGCTTACTTTTAAGTGGACACTTAACATGACCAACATAAGCGTAACCAAGCCCTACCAAAAACGTCGTCGTTACTCTAAAGAGCTGAAGGCTCGTATCGTCGCCGAATGTTTGAAGCCCGGGGCGTCTGTTTCCCGGATTTCGCTGGATAACGGTCTCAACGCCAACATGGTCCGGCGCTGGATGAGCGAAGCGCGAAGGGCGGCTAAAACACCGGAAACACCTGGATTCGTTCCGGTCCGTCTGCCAGCAGTGGCCTCTGCACCGAGCAACCAATCCGTTTCAGACAAGCGTAGCACCATCCGCATCGAGATTCCCCGCGCCGGTGGTGCGGTTGTGGTGGAGTGGCCTGCGGAGCAGGCCCATCAGTGTGCGGCTTTGCTTCGGGATCTGTTGGGATGATCCGCATTGATGAGATCTGGCTGGCCACCGAACCGCTGGATATGCGGGCCGGACCCGACAAGGCCCTGGCGCGGGTTATTCAGGTATTCGGTTCGGCTAAACCCCATTGCGCCTACCTGTTCGCCAACAAGCGAGGCAATCGGATGAAGGTGCTGATCCATGATGGCCTGGGCATCTAGTTGTGCGCCCGCCGGCTGAACCGGGGTAAATTCCACTGGGGCGAAACCTGGCGCGGTGACCAACTGCGCCTGACCGAGGAACAGTTGTCTGCCTTGGTTCAGGGCCTGCCCTGGCAGCGCATTGGCGCGGAGGGCGTCATCTGCATCCTGTAATCACAAGTGCTGTGATGCCGCTATAGCCAGAACCGCGAATCGCCTGCCGAGCAGGGACTTGGCATACTAGGCGGCATGACTCAGCGCCCCGATATCAACCAACTCTCAGCCGATCAGCTCCGTGCTCTGGCGACGGAACTGATGGACTCCCTGGACGCCAAGGATCAAGCCTTGGGCCGGAAGGAGCGGGAGTTGGTGCGCCGCAATGCCATCATCGAGAAGCTGACCCACGAAGTCGCCATCCTCAAACGTCACAAGTTCGCCCGCCGCAGTGAGCAACTCGATGCCGTTCAGGGCAAGCTCCTGGACGAGCTGATCGACAGTGACCTGGCCGCCATCGAAGCCGAGCTGGACCAGGCGATGACTGAGGAGCAGAAGGCCGCTCGACCCAAGCAGAAGCCTAAGCGCACCCCGCTGCCACCGGAGCTGCCCCGTACCCTGATCCACCATGAACCGGTCAATACCCAGTGCCATTGCGGCTGCCAGCTCAAGCGTATTGGCGAGGACGTGAGCGAAAAGCTGGATTACGTCCCGGGCGAGTTCACCGTGGAGCGGCACATCCGGGGCAAGTGGGCCTGCGAGCAGTGCGAGACCTTGATCCAGGCACCGGTACCACCGCAGGTGATCGACAAGGGCATCCCCACCGCCGGCCTGCTGGCTCAGGTGTTGGTGGCCAAGTACGCGGACCACCTGCCACTGTACCGTCAGGAACGCATCTTCGGCCGTGCCGGCCTGGAAATACCCCGTTCCACACTCGCCGAATGGGTCGGTGCCTGCGGTGTGCAGTTGCAGCCCCTGGCAGATGCGTTGAGAAACGCCTTGCTGGAACACAACGTTCTGCACGCCGATGAAACGCCGGTCAGCATGTTGGCTCCGGGTAAGAAGAAAACCCATAAGGCCTACGTCTGGGCTTACTGCACCACACCGTTCTCGGACCTGAAAGCCACCGTTTACGACTTCGCCCCAAGCCGGGCGGGTGAACACGCCCGCACCTTCCTGGGTGACTGGCAGGGCAAGCTGGTCTGTGACGATTACGCCGGCTACAAGGCCGGGTTCGGCAACGGCATCACCGAAATTGGCTGTATGGCACACGCCCGACGCAAGTTCTACGACCTGCACGAGGCCAACAAGAGCGAACTGGCGGCCAAGGCCTTGGAATACATCGGCGGCCTCTACGAGATCGAACGGGAAACCAAAGACCTGCCGCCGGATAAGCGGCTGGAAATCCGACAAACCAAAGCCAAACCGCTTGCTGATGCACTACAGCAATGGATGCAGGCGCATCGTCAGAAAGTGCCGGATGGCTCCGGCACGGCCAAAGCACTGGATTACAGTCTCAAACGTTGGGCAGCGCTGACGCGCTACCTGGACGATGGTGCGGTGCCCATCGACAACAACTGGGTGGAAAACCAGATCCGGCCCTGGGCATTAGGCCGCAGCAACTGGCTGTTCGCGGGATCACTACGCAGTGGTCAACGGGCGGCTGCGGTGATGACCCTGATCCAGTCCGCCAAGCTGAACGGGCATGATCCTTATGCCTACCTGAAGGATGTGCTGACCCGGCTGCCAACGCAGAAGAACAACGCCATCGACGAGCTGTTGCCCCACCACTGGAAGCCGGCTACACCTGACAAGGTGTGATCACCGGCCGCTTACCGAAGAATCCCTCGCAGGCAGCATTATCGCCACAATGACCGACCGCACTCATGCTGCTTACCAAACGGTTGCTACCAAGATATCGCTGGTAGTCACCACTGGTAAATTGACTGCCTCGATCTGAATGCAATACCACCGGGACTTTCCCCTGGCGCTGCCAAACGGCCATCTCAACGGCTCTGATCACCATATGCCGATCCTGCCGGTAATGCATGGGCCAACCAACGATCAGCTTGCTGTATAGGTCGAGAACCACGCACAGAAAGAGCTTTCCTTCCTGCGTGGGCACATAATACGTATTGGGAAATGGCTGCGACAACGTTGAATCGCCTGATACCTCAGGGCGACTCCTTTGCGAAGAACACCGCCGCTTCGCGCAAAAAATCACGCTCCTTCTTCACGCGAACCAATTCTCGTTTGAGACGGGCAACCTCCTCGTCTCTGGGAGAACCAGAGCCCTTGAAGGCCTTGTCTGTCTCCTCATCCGCTTCTCTGCGCCACCGAGACAGCAGGTTGGGATTAATACCAACCTCCAGGGCAATCTGGCGACAGCTCACACCGGGCTGACGGGTTAAAGCGATGGCTTCGCGTTTGAACTCTGGGCTATATCTTCTGCGTCTGAATATGAACACTCCTTTGGCACAGTGTGCCTCTTTTTAGGAATGTCCGCAGTAACGGGGTAGAACCCATCCGCCTCGGAGTGGCTGTAGCCCCCAGGCCACAGAGCCAGCTACTTTCCTTGCTGGATTAGCAGTTCCACGACGAACGGAAAACCTGGTGTTTATCAGCCCGTCAGGTGTGGGCAGGTCAACCCAGCAGGCCCGCTACAACTTGCTCCAGTTGATCGATAGCCTTTACGAATACCGGTCGATCATCCTGACCACCACCAAGAACCTCATCAGTTGGGGCGAGTTCTTCCGCGACGACAACGTGGAGGTGCCGATCATCGACAGGACGATACAGCCACTCACACTTCTTGTGTTGGGAGGCGAAACTCTCGACTGAGGCAGAAAGCTACAAGATTCACGATGAAGAGCGGGCAAAGTAGATGGCCATTGGAAAATCTTTACGCGGCCCCTTCTTTTGGGGGGGGAGTCATATGATTTATGAAGATACTTTGGACAAAGTTCAAAAACAAAAATAGTAGGCAAGAAATGAGTAATCCATATGTATTGCAAACCCGAGGCCTCGTAAAGAAGTTTAGGGGATTTCAGGCCGTTGATCATGTCGATCTACAAATTCGGCAGGGCGATATTCATGCCTTAATTGGCCCTAACGGTGCCGGCAAGACCACGGTTTTCAATCTCCTGACCAAGTTCCTGATCCCGACCAGGGGGCAGATCCTTTATAAGGGAGAGGACATCACCTCTCTGAAATCCGCCGCCATCGCCCGTAGGGGTGTGGTTCGGTCCTTCCAGATTTCCGCTGTGTTCCCGCACATGACTGCCCTCGAGAATATCCGCGTCGCATTGCAGACGTTCGAGGGCAACTCTTTCAGCTTCTGGCAATCCGGAGCCCGTCTGAACAAGCTCAATGAGCGCGCTATGGAATTGCTGGATGCGGTGGGACTGACCAGTTTTGCCAATACCACCACCGTGGAGCTGGCCTACGGCCGCAAACGGGCATTGGAGCTGGCGACCACGCTGGCGATGGAGCCGGAAATCCTGCTGCTCGACGAACCCACCCAGGGTATGGGCAGCGAGGATGTGGATCGCGTGGTGGAACTGGTGCGCAGCGCGGCCAAGGGCCGTACCGTGCTGATGGTGGAGCATAACCTGAGCGTGGTCAGCAAACTGTGTGACCGCATCACCGTGCTGGCCCAGGGGGCCGTTCTGACTGAAGGCGACTACGAAACCGTGTCTGCCGATCCCCGTGTGCGCGAGGTTTACATGGGATCCGACGGTAGTGGCGAGCGAGGCGCGACCGAGACCAATCCCGCCAGTGCGGAGGCCGCCCAATGAGTCACGGACCGGACAAGGAATACGAACAGCTGCGGGTTTCCGGACTGCACGCCTTCTACGGCGAGTCCCATATCCTGCATGGCATCGACATGGTGGTGCACCGGGGTGAACTGGTAACCCTGCTGGGGCGCAATGGCGCCGGCCGCACCACGACCCTCAAAGCGATCATGAACATGGTGGGCCGCCGCACCGGCTCCATCATGATCAACGGGGAGGAGACCATGTCCTGCGCTCCCCATCATATTGCCAGGTTGGGTGTCGGGTATTGCCCCGAACATCGGGGCATTTTTTCGTCACTCAACGTCCAGGAAAACCTGACCCTGCCACCGGTGGTGCGCAGCGGCGGCATGAGCCTGGAAGAAATCTACACCATGTTCCCCAACCTCTACGAACGCCGATTCAGTCAGGGGACGAAGCTCTCTGGCGGTGAGCAGCAGATGCTGGCCATGGCGCGCATCCGTAAGCGTTCATTCCAAGACGTA
>NZ_DIHV01000044.1:0-4173 GCF_002420325.1 Marinobacter sp. UBA5687 | reverse complement strand
CAACCAGGCCGGTGAAGATAACCGTAACGTCGCCCGCATGTCGGCGTTGCTGGCGGGCCTGCCCACCTCCGTACCCGGCACCACCCTGAACCGGCTGTGTGGTTCCGGCATGGACGCCGTGGGCACCGCCTTCCGCGCCATCCGCGCCGGTGAAATGGACCTGGTATTGGCCGGGGGCGTGGAGTCCATGTCCCGCGCCCCGTACGTGATGGGGAAGGCTGACAGCGCTTTCTCACGGAGCCAGAAAATCGAAGACACCACCATCGGCTGGCGCTTCGTGAACCCGCTGATGAAAAAACAGTACGGTGTGGACTCTATGCCGGAAACAGCGGAGAACGTTGCCGAACAGTACAACATCTCCCGCGAAGATCAGGATCTGTTCGCGTTCCGCTCCCAACAGAAGACCGCCCGGGCACAGCAGGAAGGCGTCTTTGCCGAAGAGATTGTGCCGGTATCTATTCCACGCCGAAAGCAAGACCCGCTGGTGTTTGACACCGACGAGCATCCCCGCGCCAGCACCCTTAAAAAACTCGCCGCCTTGCCTGCGCCTTTCCGGGAGAACGGCAGTGTGACCGCCGGCAATGCCTCCGGCGTCAACGACGGCGCCGCCGCCATGCTGGTCGCCAGCGAAGCCGCGGTTAAGCAGCATGGCCTCAAGCCCATGGCCAAAATCCTTGGCATGGCCACGGCCGGTGTGGAACCACGCATCATGGGCATTGGCCCGGTACCGGCGGTTCAGAAGCTGCTGAAGAAGCAGGGCATCAGCCTGGATGACATCGACGTGATCGAGCTCAACGAAGCTTTTGCCGCCCAGGGCCTGGCCGTGCTGCGTGAACTGGGCATTGCCGATGACGATCCCCGGGTAAACCCGAACGGCGGCGCCATCGCCCTTGGCCACCCGCTGGGCATGTCTGGCGCGCGCCTGCTGCAGACTGCGGCACACCAGCTGCAGCGCACCGGTGGTCGCTATGCCCTGTGCACCATGTGTGTGGGTGTGGGTCAGGGTATTGCTACACTGATCGAACGGGTCTGACCGGGCCCGGCTTGAGGAGAAAACATGGCATTTCTGAATTACAACAATCGCACCATTTGCTATCGCCTGCTCGGTCATTGCGAAAAGCCATTGTTGGTGCTGACACACCCTCTGGGCATGACCCAGGGGGTGTGGGACGACATGCTCCCGACACTGCTGGAGCGTTTCAGTGTCCTGACCTGGGATCTGCCGGGCCATGGCGCCAGTGCTGCCTGGCCGCAATCCGCCGGAGACATCACCCCGGAAGACCTGGCCCAGGAAGCCCTGGTTCTGGCAAAAGAGGCGGGCAGCACCCGTTTTCATTTTGCCGGCACATCCATAGGCGGCGTTATCGGCCAGCAGCTGGTTGCCGAGCACACTGGCCGGCTGATTTCCGCGGTTCTCACCAACACCGGCGCCATCATTGGCACACCGGAAGCCTGGGGACAACGCGCTGCCAATGTTCGGGAGAAAGGCCTGGCAGCCATGGCCGGAGAGATCGTGCCCCGCTGGTTCGGGCCGAACGCCAGCCGGGAACAGCCGGCGCTGCTGGACGGCTGGAAAGTCATCATGGGGCGGGGCGACGCCAACAGCTATGCCCTGTTGTGCGAAATGCTGGGTAAAGCCGACTTCCGGGAGAGGCTACGGGGCCACAAGGTACCGTTATTGCTGATTGGTGGTTCAGAGGATCTGGCAACACCGCCGGAGTCCTTGAAAGCACTGGCCCAGTTCAGCGGCGCGCCAGAGCCGGTTATTCTGGACGGTATCGGGCACGTGCCTTCCGTTGAATGCCCTCTGATTCTCGCCTCGCAACTCCTGCAAAGCCTGGATTAACCGGGGGCGGGCGAACGCCCTCTCCCCGGGAACTCTGGTTCACTTCTGTTCCATGCCAGGTCAGAAGTGAATCACCGACCGGATGCTCTTGCCCTCGTGCATCAAGTCAAACGCCTTGTTGATGTCTTCCAGCTTCATTTCGTGGGTGATAAACACATCCAGCGGAATCTCACCTTTCTCGGCTTTTTCCACATAGGATGGCAGCTCGGTACGGCCTTTCACGCCACCAAAGGCGGAACCGCGCCAGACCCGGCCGGTTACCAACTGGAACGGGCGGGTACTGATTTCTTCACCGGCACCGGCCACTCCGATGATGGTGCTTTCACCCCATCCCTTGTGACAGGCTTCCAGCGCCGCACGCATCAGCTTCACGTTGCCCACACACTCGAAGGTATAGTCGGCACCGCCGTCGGTCATCTCGATGATGACTTCCTGGAGCGGTTTGTCGTAGTCGTTGGGGTTAACCACATCGGTAGCACCCAACTGCTTGGCAATGTCGAACTTGCCGGGGTTGATATCGATCGCAATGATGCGCCCGGCCTTGGCCATGGTCGCGCCGATGATCGCCGCCAGGCCGATGCCGCCCAGGCCAAAGATGGCGACCGTGGCGCCTTCTTCAACCTTGGCAGTGTTAAGCACCGCGCCAATCCCGGTGGTTACCCCACAGCCCAGCAAGCACACCTTGTCGAGCGGGGCTTCCTTGGGGATTTTGGCCAGGGAGATTTCCGGCAGTACGGTGTACTCTGAAAACGTGGAACAGCCCATGTAGTGATACAGCGGCTGGCCCTTGTAGGAGAACCGGGAGGTGCCGTCTGGCATCACACCCTTGCCCTGGGTTTCGCGCACCGCGCCACACAGGTTGGTCTTGCCGGAGGTGCAGAACTTGCATTTACCGCATTCGGCGGTGTACAGCGGGATCACGTGGTCACCCACTTCCAGGCCGGTCACACCCGGCCCTACGGCTTCAACAATGCCGCCGCCCTCGTGGCCGAGAATGGTCGGAAACAGGCCTTCGGGGTCAGCGCCGGACAGAGTGTAGGCATCGGTATGGCACACGCCGGTGGCCACGATCTTAACCAGTACTTCGCCTTCTTTCGGCGGCGCCACATCCACTTCCACAATTTCCAGGGGTTTGTTGGCCTCAAACGCCACAGCTGCGCGGGATTTGATCACGTTCACTCTCCTGTTGTCCGATTGTTCCGGCGGGCCGAAATGCATTAACGTTGAACTGTAGCACGCTTGTCGCGGACAGGCCTGCCTCTGAGTCAATCTCATACGCAGCCCCTGTCGTATGGTTTTGTGTCGTCGATGATGAGGAATACATCTTGCGAACGCTCTACTGGTTTACCCGCGACCTTCGATTGCATGACAACCCGGCCTTGCTGGCCGCAGCCCGTTCAGACATGTTGTTGTGTGTCTTTGTCGTAGACCCGCGCTGGTTTACCGGTGACCGGTTTCAGTGCCGTGCACTGGGTGATCATCGTTGGCGCTTCCTGTGGCAAAGCTTGATGGCACTGGAACGTAGCCTGCGGCCTCTGGGGCAACGAATGCATATCGCCTGGGGCGAACCGGAAATCGTTCTGCCAGAGCTGGCCCGTGAGCACGGCGTGCAGCGTTTGATTCGCTCACGCCTACCCGGCACCGAAGAAGCCGCACAGTGGCAGGCCCTCAAAGCCCGCCTGCCGGAGGTGACGTTTCAGCAGTTCGAAACCCTGGGCATGTTCACGGAAGGCCAGCTTCCCATGGAACTGGCAGAGCTGCCCGATACCTTCTCGCAATTCCGCAAGCAGGTGGAGAAAGCTGAGCAACCGGACTATACCCTCAGGATCCGCACCGTCAGCGCCCTGCCACCACCCCCGGGATTCCCCGAAGATAACCGGGGCCAGTGCCCGCCGATACCGGAACCGATACATCGGTCACCATTCACCGGCGGTGAGGAAGCCGGCCTGGCACAGCTGCAAGCCTTCGTATTCGGACAACATCGCATTGCCGACTACAAGGAAACCCGCAATGCGCTGGACGACTGGGGCTCATCCTCCAAGTTCTCCCCCTGGCTGGCGAACGGCTGCCTGTCAGCTCGGGAGGTGGTTGCCGCCATCGAACAATACGAACGTCAGCACACCCGTAACGATTCCACCTATTGGCTCTGGTTTGAGCTGCTCTGGCGCGAGTATTTCTACTGGTATGCCCTCAACCACGGGAGTCGGTTGTTTCTTCGCGATGGTGTTCAGCGTAAACGCCGCCCGGTGACCTTCTATGGCCATCGATTCAAGGCCTGGTGCGAGGGCAATACCCAGTACCCGATAGTCAACGCGGCCATGAATCAG
>NZ_DIHV01000065.1:0-12487 GCF_002420325.1 Marinobacter sp. UBA5687 | reverse complement strand
TACCGCGGAGCGGTTTAGTTCAACTTCCTGATAACAAAACGTTAGCGAATCCGCATCACACCGTTTCAGGGGAATGAACGACCATGGCACTGCGCAAGACACGGATATCAGCACTGGCCACCCTGCTGGCCGCAACCACAGCTTCCGGCAACCTGTTGGCGGAAGAACTTCGCCTGATTACCTGGGGAGGCTACGCCCCGGATGAGGTGGTCGCCCAGTTCGAGGAAGAAACCGGAATTGATGTAAAGATCACCTTGTCCAACAACGAGGACATGATCTCCAAGCTTCGGGCCACCGGTGGCGCCGGTTTTGATCTGGCCCAGCCGAGCCAGGATCGCATCGTGGGTGTACAGCGCCAGTTCAACATCTACAAGCCCATTGATTACAGCCGTATCAATACCGGCCAGTTGCAGGCGTCGATGGTGAAGGCGACTCAGGAGTCGACGGCTCTGGATGGTCAATCTTACGGTGTGCCCTCGGTCTGGGGGACCAGTGGCCTGATTGTGCACAGTTCCGTCGCGGACACCGTTACCGATTACACCGACCTGTGTGACCCGGCAGTGGCTGGCAAAGTGAGTTACCGCCTGAAGCGGCCGACGCTGATCGGCTTTGCCTTCGCCATGGGCATGGATCCGTTTGCGGCCTATGAAGACCGGGACGAGTACCAGTCCATCCTGGCGAAAGTGGAAGACAAACTGATCGACTGCAAAGACAACGTGAAAACCTACTGGACCGGTGGCGACCAACTGCTGTCGCTGCTTCGTACCGGAGAAGTGACCGCTGCCATGGCCTGGGATGCCGGCGGCTGGAAGCTGAATGCGGAGAACCCGGACATCCGCTTTGTGGCGCCGGAATCCGGAGCCCTGGGCTGGATTGATACCTTTGCCATCCCGCGCCGCAGCGAGAACGAAGAGGCCGCCTACAAGTGGATCAACTTTGTGATGCAGCCGGAAATTGCGGCCAAAATCACCAATGCCTCCGGTAACTTCACGGCCTCCAAAGGCGCCGATGAGTTTGTGAACGCCGAGCTGCGGGATGCCTATCGCCTGAGCTTCGATGAAGAAGCTATCAACAACATCAAATGGTATCCGCCAGTACCACCGGGGCTGGAAGCCATGGAAGGGCAGGTGCTGGATCGCGTCCAGGCGGCGAACTGATCCTTATGGCAACAGAGTCTGACCTGTCCTGCAGCGGACTGGTCCGCCGCTTTGGTAATAACGCGGCGGTGGACCATGTGTCGCTGGATGTTCCTGCGGGCACCTTTTTTTCCATTCTGGGACCGTCGGGGTGTGGCAAGACCACCCTGCTGCGGCTGCTGGCAGGCTTCGACAAGCCGGATGAAGGGGATATCTTCATTCGCGGCCAGCGCATGAATGAGGTGCCGCCTAACAAGCGCCCGGTGAACATGGTGTTCCAGCACCTGGCGCTGTTCCCCACCATGTCCGTCGGTGACAACATTGGCTATGGCCTGAAACGCAAGAAGGTGCCCGCGGCCGAGCGCCGCAAGCGGATTGCACGGGTGCTGGAACAGGTGGGGCTGCCGGAACTGGAGAATCGCAATCCCCAGGAATTGTCGGGTGGCCAGCGCCAGCGCGTGGCCCTGGCCCGCTGCCTGGTGCTCGAACCCACCTTGTTGTTGCTGGATGAGCCTCTCGGTGCCCTGGATCTGAAACTTCGGGAGCAGATGAAGGTCGAGCTCAAACACCTGCAAAAGCAATTTGGCACCACCTTTGTGTACATCACCCATGACCAGTCCGAAGCCATGGTGATGTCGGATCAGGTGGCGGTGATGGAAAATGGCCGCTTCGAGCAGGTGGCGCCGCCGGAGGAGCTTTACCGGCATCCGGCAACGCCGTTTGTCGCGGGGTTTGTCGGCGACAACAATCGCCTGGCGGGGACGGTGGTGTCCGTGGCCGATGATGTGGCGGCTGTTCGTATGAGCGATGGTGCGGTGGTACGCGGTCGGGCTGCATCGGCGGGCCTGGCACCTGGTGCCCAGGCAGAATTGTACATTCGGCCGGAATCATTGTCGTTTTCGCAAACGGCTGCGGTCGCGGGTTCCTCCTCACTGCAGACCCGAGTCCGGACCACGCTGTTTGATGGCGCCAACAGCCGGGTTGAAGTCGAAAGCAATGGCCAGGCACTATTTGCACGACTCCCCCAGGACGGCTCGGCGCCGGCGCTGACGCAGGACGGCCACCTTGAGCTGTCGTGGGATCCGGACCTGGCCCGGGTATTTGGAGCTGCGCACCAGTGAATAGCTCGGTTAGCCGTTTCTCGCTGTGGCTGTTACTGGCGCCTTTCCTGCTCTGGATAGTGCTATTGGTGCTGGTGCCCCATCTGCAGATGTTACGGGTGTCGTTCCAGGTACGGGAAAGCTGGGATACCCTGGCCTGGGGGCTGGAGCAGTACCAGAATTTCTTCAGTGAATCCTACTACTGGCGTACCTTCGTGCGTACCGGGCTCATGTCCCTGTTCACCACCTTCCTCACCCTGCTGATTGCCTTTCCCATTGCCTGGTACATTGCCCGCCTGGCTCGGGGGAGGAGCAAGGGTATTCTGTTCCTGGCTTGCCTGATCCCGTTCTGGGCCAGCGAGTTGGTGCGTACCTACGGCTGGATGATCCTGTTGCGGGAGAGCGGCCTGTTCAGTTCCTGGCTGCAGGCGCTGGGCTGGGTGGATGGCCCGGTGGAGATGCTCTACAACGATGTCGCGGTGATCATCGGCCTGGTCTACAACGGCCTGCTGTTTATGGTGGTGCCGCTGGTGACCACGCTCGACGGCATGGACGAGAACCTGGTTGAGGCCGGCTACGATCTGGGTGGCGGCCACGGTACCGTGCTGCGGGAGGTGGTGATTCCCTGGGCCATGCCGGGCATTGTCTCCGGCTGTATTGTGGTGTTCATGCTCACCCTGGGCAGTTACCTCACGCCGATTCTGATGGGGGGCAAAGACAGTGCCTGGTTTACCCAGCAGATTTTCACCCAGTTCATCACCCGGTTTAACTGGGAGCAGGGGGCGGCTTTGGGGGTCTTGCTACTGGTATTGTCGTCGCTGCTGGTCTGGCTGGGCCTGAAGCTGACCGGGCAATCCCTGCGCAAGGTTATGGGGTGATGTCATGATCCGTTCTGTACCTCGGTCCCGGTTGTTTGATGCCCTTTACCTGAGCTATCTGTTGGCCTTTTTCCTGTATCTTGCGTTGCCTTTGCTGGTGACGGCCGTGTTCGCATTCAACGACTCTCCGTTCCCGTCATTACCCTGGCAGGGCTTTACCCTGGACTGGTATCTGGCCGACGGCACCGACGGGCGTACCGGGCTTTTTCATGACGACGGCTTGCTCAGTGCGCTCTGGGTCAGTACCAAAATCGCGTTCTGGGTGACGTTGGTCAGTGTGGGGCTTGGCTGCGTGAATGCGGTATTGTTCGAGCGGGTGGAGTTTCGCGGCAAGGAGCTGCTGTATCTGTTGATGCTGCTGCCGCTGGTGATTCCGGGCGTGATTCTCGGGGTATCCATTCTGGTGTTCTACAGTGGCATGGCCAACGATGTCTCCCGCTTGTGGGGTATCGAGCTGGACTTGTTCCGGCCGGGGCTGACATTGGTGGTGATGGGGCAGGTCACCTTCATTACCACCCTGGCTACTCTGGTGATTGCGGCCAGGCTGCGCAAATTCGACCGACAGCTGGAAGAGGCTGCCCTCAATCTGGGTGCCACGCCGGTTGTGGCGTGGTTCACGGTTACCCTGCCGTGGCTGCTTCCCTCCATCCTCGGGGCCGCGGCAATGGCGTTTTTGATGTCCTTCGAGAACTTCAATACCACGGTCATGCTCACCGGTAGTGATACCCCGCTCACCGTGGCCCTGTTCAATCGTCTGCGGGAAGGCTCAACGCCGGTGTTGAACGCGGTGGCGCTGTTTCTGATGCTGGTGTCTGCGTTGCTTGCGCTGTTTACCCTCCGACAAAAAAGTTGAGAAAGTTCTGTATATGGCGTTTACGGTTTATACTGGAACGATCACTCCTGAAAGCGGGTTCTGCTTTGCACGCGTCCACTTGTCGCATCAGATTTCTGCTGGTGATCATCGCCCTCGGGGTCTGTCTGTCCCAGCCTGGATTTGCCGCTATCCAGCCGGTGGATGAGGGATGGCAGTATCGCTGGGGTGATTCCCCGTTTTTGCCTGATGGCACGCCATTGTGGATCCTTGAAGACTCTCCACAACACTGGCACGACATTGGTTTTCCATCGAACCCTCCTGGCCGCGATGGTCGTGAGCATGCCTGGTTCAGGGTGCAATTGCCGGAAGGTAGCTGGTACCAGCCCGTTCTCTATATTTACAGCGTCGACATCATTGTGCAGGCCTGGTTTCGGGGTGAATTGCTCTATCAATATGGCACCTTTGACCAAGAGGGAAGGGGCCGTTTTGAGGGATGGCCCTGGCATGAAATACGGCTACCGGAGGATTATCAGGGAGAGACGCTCTATTTCCGGATATTCTCGAATTACACCGACATAGGGTTATGGGGGGAGGTCGGGATTACCGATCATGCCGATCTGACGGTATACCTCCTCGGGGGAGCTGCTGAGGAAGTGGTAGTCTCGGCATTGTCGGCTCTGATAGCTTTTCTGGCTCTGGTGTTCGCCGTAATCCAAAGGGGCCAGCGCAGTTTCGCCAGCATTGCTCTGTTTTCATTCCTGACCTCGGTGATGCTGTTGGCTGAGAGCCAGGCGAGCTTGTTGATTGCTTACAAACCTTTGTTGTGGGACTACCTCGCGGCCGGCTCTTACTACCTGATTCCTATGGCGTTGGCCTTGTTGTTGCGGCAATGGCTGGGCGCTGCGCGCCCGGCGCTGATCAGCTGGCTGGTGTGGATTCATCTTGGATTGGCGGTGAGCGCCCTGGCCCTGGCGTTGGTCGGCGCGGTCGACCTTTCGTCGACCTTCCCGGTGTTTGATGTGTTGCTTCTGGTCTCCCTGGTGTTGATGGCTGGGGCTGTATTGCCTCGCTTCTGCGTGCTGTTCCGGGAGCAGCAGGTGCTGGTGGTGGCCTGTGGTGTGCTGGCGGTGCTGCTGATCGTCGATATGGCCGTTGCTCACGGGTTCCTGCCCTGGGGCCGGGTGCCGGTGAGCTGGGGCGCGCTGGGTTTCTCGCTGGCGGTGGTCAGCATTTCGGTCTGGCACTACGGCAAGACCCAGAAAGAGCTCCAGCAACTGAACATCCGGCTGGAACAGAAGGTTCAGGAGCGCACCGCCCGCGCTGAGTCACTGGCAGAAAGGGAAGTTGCCCGGGCCCGGTTGCTGGCACTGGAAAGCAAGAAAAGCCAGAAGCTGGCGGATGTCATTGCTGCCCTGCAGGATTGCGCCGGCATTGAGGAAGCCTTCGAGCCCCTGTTAAGAGCCATGCCGGAACTCTACCTGCCCATGACCGGTTGCTTTTATCGAAGAGGCGTCGATGGGCATTACGACCGCGTGGTTCACTGGGGCAGCGCCCCGGAGGACGTGTTCCCGGCGTCACTGGGGTCGAATCTTTCTGCCCTGACTGAAACCGTACTGCCGGTGCGTAGCTACGATTTACCGGCTCAAATGTGTTTCTTCCTGCGGGTAGAGTCTGCCCGCTCCGGCAATCGGCCTGAAGGGGTGTTGATGCTGGAGCGCCCGGATCTGCCGCCAGTGGTGAAAGACTATGGCATCGCACGGGTGATTGCCTGGGTATACCAGTCGGTTGAGAAAATTGGCATTACCTTGTCTGGTCTGGCCTTGCGGGCTGAATTGCAACGATTCTCCTATGAGGACAGTCTGACCGGCCTGAAAAATCGTCGCTACTTTGATGAACTCTTTCGCCATGAGCGGGAAGTGTCGGCCAGATCCGACAGGCCGCTTTGCCTGCTGATCTTCGATATCGACCACTTCAAACAGTTCAATGACTGCCACGGCCACGAGGCCGGCGATCAGGCGCTAAGAATGGTCGGTGACGTGCTCGGTACCTACTTTCGCGGCAGTGATACCGTATGTCGTTACGGCGGTGAGGAGTTTGCGGTGCTGATGCCGGGGGCATCCCTTGAGGAAGCCCGTCAGCGGGCCGAGCAGTTGCGGGCGGCCATTGCAGCCGAGCAGGTGGAGCATCGGAATGAAAACCTGGGCAGCCTGACCATTTCAGCCGGTATTGCCTGCTGGCCGGAAAACTGCGCGGAGTATGACGAGCTGTTCCGGGCCGCCGACAAGGCGCTCTATCAGGCCAAGGAAGCGGGCCGCAACCGAGTAGTTGCGGCCACGCTCTGACATCAATGCCAGATATTGCTGTCGATCTTTTCGTGCAGCTCAGGATAGTCCTTGGACTTGAAGTGCGGCACCAGGCCTTCCTTGCGCTGAGCCAGGTAGTCTTTGGTCAGTTTCACAACCGTGCCGGACAACAGAACGATAGCAATCAGGTTGATGGTGGCCATCAGCCCCATGGATGCGTCCGCCGCATTGAATACCGTGACCACCGCTTCGTAGCCACCCCAGATCACCATGCCCAGCGCAGCGAGCCGCAACAGGGTCAAGCCCAGAGTGTTGCCACCGCGCAGGTAGATCAAAGCGTTCTCGGCGTAGGTGTAGTTGGCGACAATGGAGGTGAAGGCGAAGAACAGAATCGCGATGGCGATAAAGTAGCCCCCGAACTCACCCAGGTGTACTTCCATGGCCTGTTGGGTCAACTGGGTGCCGGTCACACCGGAACCCGGCTCCAGAACGCCTGCCAACAGGATCATCACGGCGGTCGCCGTACAGACAATGATGGTATCGATAAAGACACCGAATGCCTGAACCAGACCCTGTGAAGAGGGATGGTGCGGAGCCGGGGTTGCGGTCGCGGCAATGTTGGGTGCCGAGCCCATACCGGCTTCGTTGGAGAACAGGCCGCGTTTGATGCCATTCAGCATGGCAGCGGTAACGGAGCCTGCCGCGCCGCCGGCGGCCTCTTCCAGGCCAAAAGCACTTTTTACGATCAGCGCCAGAATGCCCGGGACTTCGGTAATGTTCAGGGCCATCACGCCCAGCGCCAGGAGTACGTAGGCGCCGGCCATGAACGGCACGACAAACTCAGCGAAGCGAACGATCTTGCGCAGACCGCCAAAGATGACAATGCCGGCAAAAGCCGCGATGACCACGCCGACACCCAGCTTGGGCGCACCAAAGGCGCCCTGCATGGCATCGGCAATGGAGTTGGCCTGTACGGCGTTGAAAACCAGGCCGAAGGAGATAATCAGGCAGACCGCGAAAATGGCCGCGGCCCAGGGCGCTTTCAGGCCTTTGGCAATGTACACCGCCGGGCCTCCCCGGTACTGGCCCTTGCCGTCGCGAACCTTGTACAGCTGGGCCAGAGTGCTTTCAGCGTAACCGGTGGCCATACCGACGAGGGCTACCATCCACATCCAGAAAATGGCACCGGCGCCGCCCAGGTACAGGGCAACCGCAACCCCGGCAAGGTTACCGGTACCCACCCGGGAAGCCAGGCTGGTGCACAGGGCCTGGAACGGAGAAATCCCGTGTACATCGCTTTCCCGGGAGCCACGGATGGCGCGGACCATTTCGCCGAAATTGACGAACTGAAGGAAGCCCAGACGGATGGTAAAGAATACACCGACGGCAAGCAGGCCATAGACGAGGACATAGCCCCAGAGGATCGAGTTGAGAAAATCAACAATTGCAGTCATGGCTAGACGCCTTGTGATTTGTGAATGAGAAGTAATCCGAGGCGAGGCAGTCTAGCACGGTGAAAAATCAAGCAGACTGCGGAAATCCGTGATTGCCGGACAGCAAGGAATATGCTGTCCGGCGGTACTGCGGGGAGGGTTTCGCCGGTTCAGACCACCAGCACCGGGCACTTGGCCTGGGAGGCAACCCGGTGCGAGACGCTGCCCAGAAAGGTGCCATCCTTGTCGCTGTTGGTGCCCTTGGTGCCCACTACAATCAGGTCGGCCTCCTTGTCCTGGGCAAATTTCACAATCACCTTCGAGGGCCGGCCGGCTTTGACGAAACCGCGTACCTTGGTGGCGCCATGCTCCTTGGCCAGCTCCTTGGCGTGGTTCACTACGCCTTTGGCATACTCAGACAGCACCTTGTCCGGGATGTCCATGTCGTCGGGCCTTCCGATAGACAACGACGCCTCAAACAGGCTGTGATGCTTGTACACACAGAGGATGTAGATCTCGGCGTCCGGGATCAGTTTCTGCAGTTCAATGGCTTTATCCAGTGCCTTGAGTGAGGTTTTGGAACCATCCACAGCGGCCAGAATCCGTTTAAACATGTTGTTCTCCTTTGATCAGTGGCTGTGGATCTAGTCCCTGAACGCGATGTCACGCAGGAACAGGGCAATATCCGGGAAGGCGATGATCAGGCCGGCAGCCGCCACCAGCATGAATATGAACGGAGGCGTACCCCGGATAACTTCCATGTAGGGCCGTTTGAAGATGGCAATGGCGGTGAAAATGTCGCAGCCAAAGGGTGGCGTGGCAGAACCGATGGCCACCTGCAGGGTAATCAGCACACCGACAAGCACCGGATCCAGCCCGGTGGCCTGAATGGCGGGCGCAAAGATCGGTGTCAGCACCAGGATAACCACGATGGGATCGACGAACATACAGGCGATGAAGAAGGCCACACAGATGGCAATCAGCACGCCCACAGGCCCGGCCTCGTTGACGCCCACCGCTTCCAGGATGGCCTGGGGAATCTGGGCAAAGGAAATGATCCAGGAGAAGCCATTACCCACGGCCACCAGAATGAACACCACAGCCGTGATCAGCCCGGTGGATTTGGCAATCTTGTAAATGTCGTTCAGTTTCAGCGACCGGAAGACCACAAATTCCAGCAGGAAGGCGTAGAGCACGCAGACTGCAGCTGCCTCGGTGGGACTGAAAATACCACCGTAGATACCACCGACAATGATCACCGGGAACATCAGGGGCCAGGAGGCATCCCTGACTGACATCGCCCGTTCTTTCCAGCTGGCCTTGGCTTCAGTTGGAACATCGTTCTTGTAGGCGTAGATCAGGCAGTAGATCGAGAACATGAACAAAATCAGGATGCCCGGGCCGATGCCCGCAATGAACAGTTCGGCAATGGAGGTTTCCGAGATGACCCCGTAGATGATCATGCCGATGCTGGGAGGGATCAGGAAGGCGATATCACTGGCGTTGATAATCAGAGCCAACGTGAAGGGATCGGAGTAGCCAGCCTTGAGCATTTTCGGGCGCAGCGGTGAGCCCACTGCGACCACGGTGGCCTGGGTTGAGCCAGACACCGCCCCGAACAGGGTGCAAGAGGTGGCGGTACTGATGGCGAGGCCACCTTTGATGTGGCCGATAAAGGCCATGACCATATTGATCAGGCGGTCCGCAGACTGGCCCCGGGTCATGATATCGGCCGCCAGAATGAACATGGGTACCGCAATCAACGACGCTGGCCGGATGCCACCCATCATCTGCTGGATGAATGTGCCCATCTGCCCGAAGCCATCGAACATCATAACGAAGCCGATGACGGCAGCAGTGGTTAGCGGAATCATCATCGGGAAGCCCAGAAGCAGCAGCCCGATCATGACGATCATCATAATAGTTGCCATGGTGTGTCTTTCCTTAACCTATGGGTTCACGCTGCTTCAGACTTCGGTTTCGGTATCGGCGTAGCCATCCACCACACCCGTCGACAGGTACACGTCTTTGGTAGTGAAGTTCTTGATGGCGGTCAGCAGGTACTGGATGCCGGTAATGGCGAAACCGACAGGGGCCCAGATGTAAATCCACCAGATCTCAAAACCAAGCGCTGGCAAAATCCGACCTCGGCTGTACAGGGTCTGGATATACTCGAAGGAGTGATAGCACAGGAAAAACATGACCACGGAGGTAAACAGGGCGATGATGATCATCAGTACCTTGCGGCCCTTGGTCGGGAAGGCATCGTACATGGCGGACATGCGGATATGGCGGCCGTGCCGGGCGGCGTAGCCAATGCCGGCAAAGGTAATCAGAATGATCAGAATCCGGTTGATTTCACCGGAGAAAAACAGGCCCTCGCTGAACACGAAACGGGCAATAACATTGGCGCAGGTGTTTACCGCCATCAGAATCACGCCAGCGGCGAGCATGACGGCTTCGATTTTTGAAATCCAGACGTCAATCGTGCCCAGAAAGCCAGGCAAGCCGGACTCATAGTGACCGGTATCGTCTTCGATCTCCGGGGAATTCTCGGACATGGATTCTGCTCCAGAACATGTCGCTCCCGGCGGGAAGAATCCCCGGCGGGGCGGGGTTAAAGCTGGGTTGCCACCCGCCGGAGCGGGGGCAACCGTTTGGCGAGGTTCAGTCGTTCTGAACTTCTTTCAGATCTTCCTTGAACTGCTCCAGCAGCTCTTTACCACGCTCACCGGTCATTTCGATGAACTTCTCTTCCACCTGTGGCGCGCGGGCCTTGAAGGCTTCGATCTGTTCGTCAGTCAGACGGGTCACGGTAACTTCGTCGCTGTTGGACTGGATCTTTTCCAGGGCCTCGTCCGCCAGACCATCAATGTGCACGATGATTTCCTCGAAGGCGTAATCAGCGGCATCCTGAACCAGCTTCTTGTCTTCATCAGACAGGCCTTCGTAGAAGTTCTGGTTCGCCATCATGGCGGTGGTGAACCAGCCGTGGCCGGTGAATACCAGGTTCGGGGAAACCTCATACAGACCACCTGACTCAATCCAGAAAATCGGGTTCTCCTGACCCTGGATCATGTTGGTCTGCAACGCACCGTATACTTCACCCCATGGCAGCGGGGTTGGGGTAGCACCAAACGCAGAGTAGGTCTCGGACAGAAGCGGGTTGGTCATTACCCGGATCTTCTTGTTGTTGAAGTCTTCCGGAGAGGTCACCGGCTCATCAACGGTCACTACCATTTCCCCTTCCGGGTACATCTTCAGCAGCTCAAGACCTTTTTCAGAATACAACTCCGGGAAGTCCTCATTGATGGCCTCGCTCTCGCGGAAGAACTCGATCACGGTATCCATGTCGGTGGGCATGAGGTACGGGATAAAGAAGATCTGCGCTTCCGGGATCAGAGAGCCGGTAAAGCCAGGAGACTGGTTTACAAAGTTCAGGATACCGGCCTGGGTTTGTTCCATGATGTCGTCAGACTCACCCAGCTCACCGAAACGGTAAATCTGCAGGGTGTGGTCGGAATTCTCTTCAATGTATTCCTTGAACTTGTACGCGAATACGTCCTGAACGTCGCCTTCGTATTCTTCATGGGCGTAGCGCCAGTTGGCGGCATTCACGGCATTTGCCGCGGTCAGGCCGGCAAATGCCAGCGCTGAAATACCAGCCAGTTTCCTGAATTTACTTGTGCTGCTCATCGGGTTGTCTCCGCTCGTTATTTTACGTTAATCCATTGTTACATTATTAAAGACTGGCAAATCAAAGCGGTTTTCGCAAGGAAACGGGGGAAATAAGCTGCACGCAAATAGCCGATTAAGCCAAATTGCAAGTGCATGAATTCAGGATGGATTCGGGTTTTCAACACACAGGAACAGGAACCTTCTGAACTCCTCTGCCACCCGCTGGACACTGTTTTCCAGCCGATGTCCGTCGGGTAGGACCAGGGCTTCAATCTGCTGCCTCCGGGCCAGCTCCAGAACCGGCATTACCGGTACCACATCGTCGTTCCAGCCGTGGATAATGCGAGCGTGGTGGGCGCCAATCACCGGGTTGGACTCCGGATAATCCGGTAGCGCCAGTGCCGGTGCCAGCATAAAGCAGCCCCTGACCGGAGCCTGTTCGCTGGTCCGGGCGCAGACCCAGCCGCCCATGCTCGAGCCTGCCAGGATGGTCTGTTCGGGCCTTGCACCGGCAGCTGCCATGGCGTGGCGCATCTGCGCGAGGCGTTCGGCAGGGTCTTTAGTGCTGCGATGATCCACCGCCTCGGCATAAACGCCTGAAAACGTTTCAGCCACCGTTTTCAGGGCCTGGATCTTGGTACTGCCGGGGCCACTTTCCAGACCGTGGGAGAGAAAAACATGGAATGCCGGTTGAGCCATGATCAGGTTCTGCCTAGTTGATGGTTGCGTCGGAGTCGGTTTGCGGGGAACGGGTTTCGGCCAGGATATCCAGGGCCTGCCGGCGTTTGTCCGGGTCGTGGATATCAATGGTGAACATCAGTTCGTCCACCTGAATGTTGGTCAGCAGGTCGTCGAGTTGCCGGCGCAGGTCTTCACTGTTACCCATGATCTGCAGTTTCAGGAAGTCCCGCACGCCGGCCTCCTCGGCCGGATTCCAGAGTCCGTCCATGGATTCGACCGGCGGTCGCATCCACAGCGGCTGTCCGCGGAACAGGGCCAGAATGCGCTGGTAGCTGGTGGTGGCCAGATGCCGCGCTTCGTCCTTTGAGGTCGCGGGGATAGCGGGAATCGCCAGCATGGCGTAGGGCTGTCGCAGCTGCTCCGAGGGCTCGAAGTTCTCTCGATAGACCTTCAGGGCTTCCCGG
>NZ_DIHV01000133.1:16107-23083 GCF_002420325.1 Marinobacter sp. UBA5687 | reverse complement strand
TGGCCGGTGCGTTCACCACTGTGAATGCTTTCAACCAGCGCTTCCATCTTCCCCAGTGTGCGATGGATTTCGGGAATGACGTTGTCGCCGTTCACCCGAACCTCGCCCTGTTCACCCTCACGAAGGGCGGTGTGCAGGGCGGGGCGTTGTTCCGTGAGGTTCACCAGACCGCCCCGGAACAAGGCCGTACGACGTTCCTCCAGACCACAGGCCCGGGCCAGGTTGAGCAGAGCCTCCAGCACTTCGTCCGTCAGCCGGTTGCGGGAGAAATCCAGCGACAGGCCTGCACCCTCTACCAGGTAACGCTGGGCACGGCCCGGATCCTGCTGAAACAGCTCCCGCATGGGTAGGTGTTCGAGCCGGGCTTTGGCATCGTTGAGAGCTTGCCATTCTGCTCGGCTGGTGAGCGCAGGGTGTTTCTCAGGCATCAGGGGGTCCCTTCCGTTGTCTGGGGGTGAGGCTCCATAGTGAGGTTTCAGCGCGTGATCGAGAGGTTATCAATCAAACGGGTGGTACCCAGGAACGCTGCGACCAGTAGTGTGAGCTCGCGGTCATCCTTGCTGGCGGGCTTCAGGGTCAGGCTGTTGACGATGTTGAAGTAGTCCGGCCTGAGCCCTGCCTCAGACAGTGCATCGCGTGCCTCCTGCTCGAGGATGCTGTAGTCGGTGCGTCCCTGTGCCAACTGGTCAGCGGTATGACGGAGTGTTCGGAACACCACCGGAGCGATGCCCCGCTCCTGCTCGGACAGATAGCCGTTACGGGAGCTCTTCGCCAGGCCATCGTCTTCCCGCACCGTCGGCGCGCCAATCACTTCCACCGGAATCATCAGATCCCGGGCAAGTTTGCGTATCACCGCCAACTGCTGAAAATCCTTTTCGCCAAACACGGCAATGTCGGGCTGGACCATGTTGAACAACATGGTAACCACGGTGGCCACGCCTTCAAAGTGGCCCGGCCGGCTGGCGCCACAGTGGCCCTCGCTGACTTCGGGAACCACCACCTTGGTCTGATTGGCGAGCCCTTCCGGGTAGATCTCTTCAACGCCCGGGGCAAAGACCAGAGTATTGCCCGCTGCCGCCAGCTTTTCCTGGTCTTCAACCAGGGTTCGCGGGTAGGTGTCCAGGTCTTCATTGGCTCCGAACTGCATCGGGTTCACGAAAATACTGGTGACGACGATATCGGAGGCCTCGGCCGCCTTGCGCACCAGCGAGATATGGCCCTCGTGCAGGTTGCCCATGGTGGGTACCAGGCCGATGGTCTTGCCCTGCTGGCGATAGCCCCGCAGAATCGTGCGCAGTTCTTTGAGTGAGTGTACGGTTCTCATGCCTTGAACGTATGCTCCTCGGCTGGGAAAGTGCGTGCTTTGACGGCTTGGGCATAAGCCGCAATGGCTTCCGGGATGGAGTCGGTCTCGGCGAGGAAGTTCTTCACGAAACGGGGTTTGCGGCCGGTGGTGACGCCCAGCATGTCGTGCAGTACCAGTACCTGGCCATCGGTATCCGAGCCTGCTCCGATGCCGATGACCGGCGCCTTCACGGCCTGGGTGATACGAGCGGCGAGCGGGGCCGGTACACACTCCAGAAGGATGAGATCGGCGCCGGCGGCTTCCAGTTCGCAAGCATGCTCAATCATGGCCTCGGCGGCCTTCTCATCACGTCCCTGTACCTTGTAGCCGCCGAACTTGTTGACGAACTGTGGCGTCAGGCCCAGGTGGGCACAAACAGGCACACCACGTTCACTCAGGGCTTCGATGGTGTCCTTCATCCAGTCGGTGCCTTCCAGCTTGACCATGTGGGCGCCGGCGCGCATCAGCTCCGCAGCATTGTCCAGTGCATCGGCAACGGTACCGTAAGACATGAACGGCATATCAGCCATGATCAGGGCGCCTTTGTTACCGCGGGCGACACAGCTGGTGTGATACACC
This sequence comes from Marinobacter sp. UBA5687, assembly GCF_002420325.1. Taxonomy (NCBI): domain Bacteria; kingdom Pseudomonadati; phylum Pseudomonadota; class Gammaproteobacteria; order Pseudomonadales; family Marinobacteraceae; genus Marinobacter; species Marinobacter sp. UBA5687. The sequence goes on along the minus strand of NZ_DIHV01000133.1, from coordinate 21,159 downwards.
ATCTGATCCATGGTCACCGGGAGCGTACTGTCGTGGCCTTGCAGCACCATACCAAGAGAGTCGCCAATCAGGATGACATCAACGCCAGCCTCGCTGACAACCTGAGCAAAGGTTGCATCATAGGAGGTCAGTGCCGAGAAGGCTTCGCCTTTTTGCTTGTATTCCCGCAGGGTATTGATGGTAACTGCCATAGGATCCTTGCCTTTTGGGTGGATGGGCCAGTTTTGGACCGGGGTCGACCGGTGCTCAGAGCGTTAATGTAAATCCCGGATATATCAGACACAAGAGTAGCATGGTCTTCCGCACCTGGGTGCCATGAGGAACCTGGTCAGGGGTGCGCCTGGGCTGGCAGCTTGCGCAGCTGGTTGTCCGGGCAATGTCGGCGCAGTTCCGCAACGCTGGTGCCGTCCGGCAGTGCCAGTTCCGGGGCCAGGTCCAGCAGGGGTTGCAGGACGAAATCACGGTTGGCCAGTTCCGCGTGGGGAACGGTCAGGCGTGCGTCGTTGAGGGTTGTCTGACCAAACAGCAGCAGATCCAGATCCAGGGTGCGTGGTCCCCAGTGCCTCAGTCGCTCACGGCCGTGGGCCTGTTCAATGGCTTGCAGGCAATCCAGCAGTTCGTGGGCAGAAAGATCGGTACGCAGATGAACGGCACCGTTCACGAAATCTGGTTGATCCTGCGGGCCGACGGGGCGGCTGGCATAGAACGGAGATTGCGCTACCAGTGTGGATTTGGGTAAGCCCGCGAGTTCCGACACGGCTCTTGCCAGTTGGGCTGCAGGCTGTTCCAGATTGCTGCCCAGCCCAATATAGGCATCGACAGTCATGGCTGGGGCGGTTTTCTTGCAGGTTTGCGCTTGCGACGGCGCTTTTTCGGACCACCGGAGCCCAGCTCGGAAAGCATTTTTTCCTGCGCACGCTCATCCGCCTGCTGGAATTCCGTCCACCATTGCCCGAGGCCCGGCTCAATTTCGCCCGCGGCTTCCCGCACCAGCAGAAAATCGTAGGCCGCCCGGAAGCGCGGATGGGTCATGGTACCGAACGCTCGTTTGCCCTGGCGACGGGGTAGCCGCATCTGCAGTTCCCAGATTTCTTTCATGGGGCCCGAGAAACGTTTCGGTATCGCGGTTGCCTGCACCTGGCGGCCGATCACCTTGCCGATGGCGCCGTGCAGCGCCGGCTGAACCGGATCGCCATTGTCCTGGCGCCTGCGCCATTCCACCTGCAGAGCCGGCCAGAGCATGGCCGCAAACAGGAAATACGGGGTCACTGATTTGCCCTGGGCAATCCGGGCATCGGTGTTGCGAAGGGCTTGCAGTATCAGTTCATCGGGTTCGCCGGCATCCAGTGCCCGGGCGGTCTCCGGGAACAGTGGGGCCAGCAGACCATAGTTCTGAAGCAGGCGATAGGTTGCCTCGCCGTGGCCGGCGGAGAACAGTTTGAGGACTTCATCGAACAGCCGGGCCGGAGGGATGTGCGCCAACAGTGGGGCCAGCTCCCGAATGGGGGCCTCCGTTTCCGGCTCAATCTGGAAGTCCAGTTTGGCCGCAAAACGAATGGCGCGCAGCATTCTCACGGGATCTTCCCGATAGCGGGTTTCCGGGTCGCCAATCAGGCGGATCTGACGGTTTTTCAGATCCTGCACGCCGTTGGCAAAGTCGATAATGGAGAAATCCCGGATGCAGTAATACAACGCATTGATGGTGAAGTCGCGCCGAAGTGCGTCTTCTTCCTGATTGCCATAGACATTATCCCGCAGTAACAGACCATGTTCACTGGTCTTGTGCTCGTCGTCGGCCAGGTCGTCATCGGTATCCCGGGCATTACCGCGGAAGGTGGTTACTTCGATGATTTCCCGCCCGAACACCACGTGCACAATGCGAAAGCGGCGACCAATCAGGCGGGAGTTCCGGAACAGGTCGTGAACTTCTTCGGGTGTTGCGTTGGTGGCTATGTCGAAGTCTTTGGGGTGTCCGCCAAGTAGAATGTCGCGAACGCCACCGCCCACCAGATAGGCCTCGTAGCCGGACTTGTTCAGACGGTGCAGTACCTTCTTGGCCGGTTCACTGATCATGGAGCGGGAGACATTGTGCTGATCCCGCGGGATCTCCTGCCGCTGGTAGTGGCGGGCTTTCTTCTTCCCGTTGCCGGGAATGAAGGAGCGTAGTTTTTCAACAAGTCGTTTAGGCATGGAATTCCGTGTTTGCGAAGCGCAAAAACGGGGATTTTAACGGTTTGCGCAGGAATTGCACATGTTTGACGGAAATGCCAGTGAATAAAGTGGTCATGGAGGCCTGTTGAGGGAAGGCTGTTTTTGGCAGTCCGGAAAATCAAAAGGCGGATCCGTTTCCACGAATCCGCCCTGAAAGCGTTGACGATCTGCATTGTTTTTGTTGTTGCCGGGATTCTTTTTGATTCTTTTACCCCACTGTGTTGTCCCCAAGATAAGGACCTTAAGCAATGCAAACGGAAAGCTTTGAATACATAGAGCGGCCAGTAACACGGTGCGGGTTATGGGAGTATCTGCAGTGTCGCCTGGAAGACGATTCTTCTCTACATCTACAACTCGCACGTGTCGTGGGACCCCTAAAAAGCATAGTACCCAAAACACTCAGTTCGCTTGCACCCTGTTCTTGTTTTTGTTGCCGGGCGCTCGTGCAGCTATTTGTTTTTGTTTTGGCGCTGCGTTGTCACTTTTGTTTTTGTTGTTGTGCGCTTATTAGAGTGCAGTGGTCGTGCCAGTTTTCTAAAAGCCTTTTTAAACAGGGGGTTATGAAAAAGAGGTATGTAAGTGTTACCCCGTATCTCCTGAAAGTGTTACCTGGGTCTCATGATCTGGACAGGAAGTGTTACCGAGAGGAACAGGTGGTAACAACTGATTCTAGGTTCATTCTTTGGGTCAGGCTTTTTTGCGGGGAATGCCCAGGCGTTGCCGACGCTCCCAAAGTGACTTCCGGCTGATGCCCAGCTTCTGTGCCAGCTCGGTCTCGCTCATCCGGTCCTGATTTTCAAGCACAAAGTGTTGGAAGTAATCCTCCAGCGACAGATCGTTGGACGAATCGACATCCCTTGCAGGGGTTTGTTCATTATTGCCCTCAACCAGTGTTTCCGGGATGTATTCGTCGGCGGAGTCGCTGTCCAGGTCCAGTACCGCCGGGGTAATGACATCGCCATCGGTCAGGATTGAGGCCCGTTCGATGGCGTTTTCCAGTTCCCGGACGTTACCGGGCCAGCGGTAGCGTTCCAGGGCCTGCATGGCCTCCGGGCTCAGAGACAGCTCCGGACGGCCAAGCTTGCTGGCCTGGCGTTTCAGGAATCGGCGAGCCAGGCCCAGAATGTCGGCGCGACGTTCCCGCAGGGGCGGTATGCGGATCTGCATCACATTCAGTCGGTAGTAAAGGTCTTCCCGGAACTCGCCGGTTCTGGTCATGGCTTTCAGGTTTCGGTGGGTGGCGGCGATCATCCGCACGTCCACGGTCCGGCTCTGGGTGGAGCCCACTTTGCGAATCTCGCTTTCCTGCAACACCCGCAGCAATCGGGCCTGGGCTTCGGCAGGGAGTTCGCCGATTTCATCCAGGAACAGACTGCCGCCGTCCGCCGCTTCAATCAGCCCGGTGCGGGCCGAGACGGCGCCGGTAAAGGCGCCTTTCTCGTGGCCAAACAGTTCTGATTCGATCAGACTTTCGGGAATGGCCGCGCAGTTTACGGAGATGAGCGGTTTGCTGGCTCGCGGGCTGAGCAGGTGCAGAGCCCGTGCCGCCAGTTCTTTACCGGTACCGGATTCGCCCTGGATAAGCACTGTGGTCTCGGTGGGGGCGACTTTGCGAATCAGGGTGAACACCTTCTGCATGGGCTCACACTGGCCAAACATGATCTCGGATGGGTCCGAGTCGGGCCCGCTCGTGCTGGCGGCATCACCAGAACCGGTTGTTTCATCGGAAGCCGAAGACTTGCGTGCCAGAATATTCTCTACAGCCGCGAGCATTTCGTCATGGTCGAAGGGTTTGGCAATGTAGTCCACGGCGCCCATCTTCATGGAGTCAACCGCGGACCGCAAACTGGCATAACTGGTCATGATCAGTACCGGCGTGTTGGGGGCGCGGTTGATCATTTCCGTACCGGCGGCGCCTGGCAGGCGCAGATCGGTGATGACCAGGTCGAAGCTGTCCGGGTCGAGGCCCTCGGCTTCTTCCACCGAGACAGCATCTGCCACCTCATAGCCGGCGTGCTGGAGAAGTTTGCGAACCGCCGAGCGGATAATGTCTTCGTCTTCAACAATCAGAATACGGGGCATAGGGTGTTCACGACCTTTCGTTCGGGCTGCTGTAACCGCTGTCGGTATCAGGCTCGTAGGCAGGCAGGCGGAGTCTCACGCAGGTGCCCAGGCCGGTTTCCGGATTGGCCGGGCTTTCCACCTGAATGTTGCCATAGTGCTCTTCAATGATGCTGTACACCAGTGACAGGCCAAGTCCGGTTCCTTTGTTGGGGGCCTTGGTGGTGTAAAACGGTTCGAAAATATGATCCAGCTGGTCTGCCGGTATGCCGGAGCCTTCGTCAATGACCTCGATGATAGCGGAGTAGCCGTCGGCCTTTCCAGCAACCCGGATGGTACCGCCGTCTGGGGAGGCGTCCCGGGCGTTGGCCAGCAGGTTGATGAATACCTGCACCAGCCGTTGTTCATCTCCCAGCACCTGCAGGCTGGCGGGGCACTCGTTCAGAAAACTGATGCCAAGCCCCTTGTCACTGAGCGACAGCAGGTTGATGGATTCATCAATGCAGCGGTGCAGGCTGACCGGCTCATAACGGTTGGCGTGGGCGTGGTTGCCGGTACGTGCGAAGTTCATCAGCGACTGCAGGATGGTGGATATGCGTCGGGTTTGCTGCTGGATCTGGTCTGCGGTTTCCAGAATGGAGGGATCATCGGTTTCCAGTTTCAGGTTCTGGGCCAGAGACGAGATGCCGGTGACGGGATTACCGATTTCGTGAGCGACGCCGGCCGCGAGGCGCCCCACGGAGGCCAGTCGTTCGCTGTGCATCAATTCATCTTCCAGCA
>NZ_DIHV01000133.1:12155-15714 GCF_002420325.1 Marinobacter sp. UBA5687 | reverse complement strand
GCCTTGTGCAGGTTCAGCCAATGTGGCTTGCCGCGAAGATCCAGCCTGTGCTTGTAGCGGTGCAGGTCGTCGCCTCGATTGAAATCGTCCAGCAGGGCGTGCCAGTGCTCCGGCAGGGCCAGCAGCTTGGCCCCGACCACTTCCTCGGCGGAAATGTTGGTGAGGCTCTCCATGGCATGATTCCACATCAGAATCTCGCCATCTTCACCTACTGAACAGGCGGGGATGGGCAGATTCTGCAGGGTCTGCCGGTAGTGGCGGCGAAGGTTGTCCAGTTCGCCGGCCAGACCAGTGAGCTGATTCTGGTAATCACCCAGAGCCCGCTCCACGTAGCGAATATCTTGCCCGGTACCCCCGTGGGTAAGCGGTTTGAAGCCCAGATGGCGCTTGACGATGTCCCGGGCGACCGAAGGCCCCAGCAGGCCAGACAGATTGATTTCCACCTGATCCCGCAACCGCCGCAACTGATAAGGCCGGAACTCGACATTGGGTAGCTTGAGCTGGTTCAGGGCCCGCTCCACTTCCCGGCGGGCGACCCGGATGCCCAGTGGCTCGGCCAGCTGCTGGACGAATTCGTTGGAGGATGCTGCCAGCAGTTCCCGCCGCTGCGGCCGGGACAGGGCGCCCAGCGAGCACGCCTGAGCGGCACTGGTTTCCTCCGGTGACGCCGGGCTGAGAATTGAGACCAGCGCGAACACACTGATGTTGGCGGTCAGGCTGACGAAGGTGAACAGGTGCCAGTTGTCGTAGCCGGGCGTAACCGGCAACTCAAGCCAGGACAGGATGTCTGCCGCCACCGAGAACGGCAACACCAAGGTGATCAACCAGATGAACAGGCCGGTAAACAGGCCGGCAATCAGGCCACGGCGGTTGCCTTCCGGCCAGTAGATGACGCCAAGCGCGCCCGGCAGCAGCTGCAGTGTGCCGGAGAGCGATATGGCGCCCAGAATGGACAGGTTCAGATGCTGGCCAATGGTTTCATGGAACAGCAGGGCCAGAAACAGGATGACGGCAATCAGTAGGCGTTTGACCCACTGCAGCCAGCGATAGATGTCACCTTGATCCCGGGGCGTCTTGAGTGGCAGGACAACGTGGTTCAGCACCATGCCGGACAGGGCCAGGGTGCTGACGATCATCAGTCCGCTGGCGGCGGAAAGCCCGGCAATGTACATGGCCATGGTCAGGACGGGGCTCTCCAGGGCCTGGGCTACGCCGATACTGAAAAAGGCCGGCGGAGCGTCAACCGACAGCGCCTGGCCACCCCAGACAATCAGCGGCACCGGCAGGCCGACCAGCAGCAGGTACAGTGGCAGCCCCCAGCTGGCCTTTGCGAGGGCCCGGGGAGACGGGTTCTCACTGAAAGTCATGTGGTACATGTGGGGGAGCACCAGGGCCGCGGCGAACGACATCAGCAGCAGTGCCCGCCAGCTTCCGTCATTGATTGCCATGGTCATGGTGGCTTCCGGATGTGAAGTTTCCGCCAACCAGGCCTCAAGCCCGTTGGTGCCACCGAAAACCGAGAACAGGATAACGCCGCCTAAAACCAGGAGGGCAACCACCTTCACCAGAGAGTCGAAGGCGATGGCCAGTACCAGCCCCTGATGGTTGCCGGAGGCCTGATGGCGACGGGCACCAAACAGCATGGTGAACAGCACCACGATCAGGCTGAACATGACGCTGATGACTTTCGGCGGCGCATCCGGGGCGAGCAGGCTGGCCGACACCGAGACTGCCTGAATCTGCATGCTCAGCAAGGCCAGAATGGCTGCAGCAGAACACAGGGTGACCAGGGTGCCCGCCCACTGGCTGCGGTAACGATAGGCAAAAAGATCGGCCAGCGACGTCAGCTGGTAGGCGCGGCCTATGCGGAGGATCGGGTTGAGCAGAACCGGTGCCAGCAGGAAAGCGCCGCTGATGCCCAGGTAATAGGCCAGGAAGCCGTAGCCGGAGTCCGCTGCCATACCAATGGCGCCGTAAACGGCCCAGATGCCGGCATAAACGCCAAGGCTGAGGGTATAGATCAGTGGGTGGCGTACCCAACGACGCAATAACGTGCCCCGTTCGGTGCCCCAGGCAATGCCGAACAGAACGATCAGATAAAGCAGGCTGGCCAGCAGCAGGCCGGTGGCGCTAAAACTCATTGGGATCCCGCCGCCATTCCAGCCAGAAACCGATAGCAATCAGCCCACCCCAGATCACGAAGGGGCTGTACCAGGCATTCTCCGGCGATGTCCACCAATCCAGGATATTGGGTGAAAAAATATAGATGGCCAGTACCAGCAGAAATACCAGGCGGTAGATATACATCGGGTTATCGGTCCGAAGGCGAAAGTGTCCCGCCGGTTATACCACGGGCCTGCCCGGATGTCAGGGGAATGGCGCTCCGTTGCCAGTGGGCCTCGGCCCAACTGAGAACCTCTTCAACTGTGGCGTGAGCCAGGGTTGGCTCCGGTTGCTGGCCCAGGGCCTGAAGTGCCAGAAACAGATTCCAGGCAGGGTGATCGTCATCCAGGGCCGGAGCGTGGGTCTGCTTGCTAAGTTTCTGGCCTTGTTCGTTGACGATTACCGGAATGTGCAGCCAGTGGGGTGGCTCGGCGCCCAGGGCCCGGAAGATCTGTTGTTGCTGAGCGGTCATGTTGAGCAGGTCAGAGCCGCGAACCACATGGGTGATGCCCTGGTCGATATCGTCGACAACGACTGCCAGCTGATAGGCGTAGAAATCTTCCTTGCGCAGAATGACCGGATCGTCCAGTTCGGCGTGAACCCTCTGTGTCTGGGGGCCGAGCAGATCGTCCTGCCAGTGACTTGCTTCCTCTTCGAGGGCAAAGCGAACGGCGTATGGGCCATCCCCGGGGCTGGTGTCACCTCGCCGGCACCGATTGGGATGGTAGCCGTGGTTGTCTTTGAGTTGTTTGCGTGAGCACCGGCAGCGATAGGCTTTGCCCTGCGCCAGCAGAGTTTCGATGGTGCGCTGGTAGGCGTCATGGCGCTGGGACTGAAAGCGGACGGGTTCGTCGGGGAAAAGGCCGTGGCATTCCAGTGAGTGCAGTATCTGGCCGGTGGCTTCCGGGGGTTCCCTTAGTGGGTCAAGGTCTTCGATGCGAACCAGCCAGTCACCGCGGGCATGCTTTGCTTCCAGCCAGCTGGCCAGAGCCGTGACCAGGGAACCGAAGTGCAGTGGGCCGGTGGGGGAAGGGGCAAAACGCCCGCGATAACGTGAAGTCGCCATAGGCGTAGAAGGGCCGGCGGAGGACACGCCGCCGGCCCGGGGCAGCGTCAGATGCCGGTCTGGCGTTCGCGAATCTCAGCCAGGGTCTTGCAATCGATGCACAGAGTGGCCGTCGGGCGGGCCTCCAGACGACGAATGCCAATTTCCACACCACACTGGTCGCAGAAACCGTAGTCGTCCTTGTCGATACGATCGATGGTCTGGTCGATTTTCTTGATCAGCTTCCGCTCGCGGTCGCGGGTGCGCAGTTCCAGGCTGAACTCTTCTTCCTGGGTTGCGCGATCGCTGGGATCCGCGTAGTTTGCTGCGTCTTCCTGCATGTGGTGCATG
>NZ_DIHV01000133.1:0-11783 GCF_002420325.1 Marinobacter sp. UBA5687 | reverse complement strand
CTGGAGCATTTCCGCACTCATGTAGTCTTCACCCTTCTTCATTTCATAAGGGGTGAAGTTGGTAAAACGTTCGCGTGGTTGTTCTGCAGTGTTTGCCATTGAACCCGGCCTCTTGTTTGTACTTCACAAGAACGCTTTGCTTCCCTCCGCGCCAGTGTGGCTGCGCGGTTTTACCCTGGATAGCATTCGTCCTGAAACGGGAATTTGCGGAAAATAGCAGATAAGTCACAGGGGTGCCAGCCTTGTGACACGTACTTTTTTCGGAGAGCACATGAAGTTTCCTGAACCTTTGGTAGAAGGGCGGCTGATTCGCCGCTACAAACGCTTCCTGGCGGACGTGCAATTGCCGGATGACACTGAGGTAACCGCCCACTGCCCCAACACCGGTTCCATGCTGGGGTGTCAGCCGGAAAATGCCCGGGTGTGGTTGAGCCGGAGTGACAATCCCAAGCGTAAGCTCCAGTACACCTGGGAGCTGGTGGAGACTGCGCCGGGGGTGCTTGCCTGCGTAAATACCGCCCGCCCCAACGCCCAGGCCCGCGCCGCTATTGAAGCCGGGGTGGTGCAGAGCCTGGCCGGCTATTCCCAATGCCGGGCAGAGGTGCGTTACGGTTCGGAAAAAAGCCGGATCGATCTGTTGTTGTCGGGCCATGGCCACGAACCCGATGCCTGGGTGGAGGTAAAAAACGTTACCCTGGCCGAGGGCGGGGAAGGTTATTTCCCGGACGCCGTCACCGAGCGAGGCCAGAAACATCTGAGGGAGCTAATGGCTCAGGTTCAGAACGGAGACCGGGCAGTGCTGTTTTTTGTGGTGAACCACACCGGAATCGAGCAGGTCCGGCCTGCGGATCATATTGATGCCCGCTATGGTCAGCTGCTTCGAGAAGCCTGCGAAGTCGGGGTGGAGGTGATCGCCTATCGGGCCGCACTGGCCGGTGAAGATGGCAACCCCTCGGGGCGCCTGGAGCTGGTTGAGGAAGTGCCGGTCAGTCTGGAACCCTGACCTGCACCTCGCCATCTTCAAGGCGAATGTCCAGGGTGGAGAGCGCATCGCCCTGGCAAGGGCCCGCAATGCACTCACCGGTACCGGGTTTGAACAGGGCACCGTGGGTGGAGCACTGGATAAACAGATTGTCGCTGTCCATGAATCGGCCCGGCATCCAGTTCAGTTCAATACCCAGATGAGGGCAAACGTTAAGGTAGGCCCGGGGAGTGGTGCCATCCAGAAAGGCGAAACCGGTGAGTGGCATGCCGGCCGGTTCTTTCGCTTTCTCTTTCAGGCGAAATTCCAGGAACTGGCCGGGAATAAGCTCGCTCGCCGGCGCAACGGTTTGCCAGTTGGCTGAGTGAGCACTCATTTTGGCAGGATGGCGTAACGCATGCGGGTGCCGTGGTTGAGCGACATCACGATTTCATCGGCTTCCAGGCGGTGCGGGAAATAGCAGCCGGAAATCTTGGCGCTGGCTATGCTGGCACCTTCCATTCTCGATTTCGAGAAATCGATGCCGCGGAGATCGGCGCCGCGGAAGTAGCCATGGCGGAAATCCAGGCCCTTTGCGTCCATGCCGCGCAGGTCCAGCCCGCGGAAATCGCCATGGGCGAAGCTCGGAAGCTCGCTCAGTTTGGCTTTCTCGGCATTAAAGGCGTCCATATCCTCGCTACGGAGCAGGTCATACAGGGGGTGGTCTATATGCTGGAGATCGCTTTCCTGAATATCGTCCATCTTGCACCTCGCACGGACAGCAGGGTTAGTTTTTAGTGTCAGTATAGTGCGCCCTGCCAAAATGGCAGGGCGGCTCGGATCAGGCCGGCCCGGTCATGCCCAAATGCTGGCGGATACGATCAGCAACCGCCTCGGCAACGTGCTCATCCTCGGTGTGCAGGTGCACCGTGTGGGTTTTCTCCTCAGTGGTCAGCGGCTCAAACCAGCTTTGCTGAGCATCCAGCAACTCTTCCGTTGCCTCCGAAGCATCGCCTTTGCGTTTGCGCACCCACTCCCGGCGCAAAGCTTCCGGCGCCTCGCAATGCAGCAGAGCGAAGGGGACCCCCTGATTTTCGGCCACGCTGGCAAACTGAGCCCGCTCCTTTTCTTTCAGGCAGGCCGCATCGACAATGACGGACAACCCTGAAGCCAGCAGCTCTCCGGCCAGCTCCGCCAGATGTGCGTAGGTTTTTTCGGTTGCTTCCGGGCTGTAAAGATCGGTACCCAGGCCCGATTTGCTGTCGTCCAGTGGCCCAAGACCGTGCAGGCGCTTGCGTTCCACGTCAGAGCGCAGGCGAATCAGCCCGAGTTCCTCCGCCATGGCGGCGCTCACGCAGGTCTTGCCGCTGGCGGAAAGGCCGGTGGTGGCCAGCAGGTAATGATTCGGTATGGCGCCGTAATCCTCCGCCAGTTGGGCGTAGCTCCGGTAACGCTGCATCAGGTCGGTTTTCTCGGCCTCGCTCAGGTTCGGGTTGCCCAGGGTGAACAGGGCGATTTTGGCCCGCACCATGGCGCGGTACGCCTTGTACAGGGGGAGCAAGGCCAGGCCTTCAAAATCACCGCGGTATTCCAGGTAGGTGTTCAGCACCCGGTTCGCCAGCGCCGGTTCCTGGCGGGATTCCAGGTCCATAAGCAGGAAAGCCAGATCATTCATCACGTCGATCCAGCGGAACGGCTCGTTGAACTCGATGCAGTCAAACACCGTCACCTGATCATTGAACACGGTAATGTTGGCCAGGTGCAGGTCGCCATGACATTCGCGCACCAGCCCGTTTTCCCGTCTGTGGGCGATTAAGTCCCGGCAGCGTTCGAAGGTGGTGCGGGTCCAGTCTTCCAGGTTGTCCAGCTGCGCCAGTAACCCGGCATCATCCAGCATAGGGCGGATCTGGTCGAAGTTTTCCTGCATGGCGGCATACACCGCCTCCGGTGTGCCCAGGGGCTTTTCATCGGCGACCGGTGGCAGGCTTTTGTGAAAGTCTGCAACCTGGCGGGCAAGATTGGTGAGCAGTTCTGCAGGCAGGTCGTCGCGTTCCTGGCGCACATCAAACAGCTGGCTCTGATCGAACTGGCGCATGCGAATGGCGTACTCGAAAGGGGTGCCGTCACCGCCCAGGCGAGGTTGCTCCGGGGTACCGGTAATAGGCACCACCTCCAGATACAGTTCGGCCGCCAGACGGCTGTTCAGGCGCAGCTCTTCCTCGCAGAAGCGTTTGCGGCGTTCCAGGGTGGAGAAATCCAGGAACCCGAAATCCATGGGTTTCTTGATCTTGTAGGCAAAGTCACCGGTGAGCAGAACCTGTGAGATATGGGTCTCAATCACGCGGAAATCCTTGACCGGATGATCGTAGAGTTCCGGGTTCTGCAGTGCCTTGATCAGTGTATCCGGGCCGTTGGCGCTCACGTTGTGCTCCTGGAATCCTTGAAGTTGTTGATTTTTCGTTTTTTGGAGGGCTCCACTATAACGGGCAGATTACAGAAATAACACACACCAGACCTGCCGATAGCGGTGCCCCCTTCGATATAATCCCGCCATGAGTAAAAAAACGCCTCCCCGCAAGAAAAAAACCGAATCCAGTCCTCGCCGCAAACGCTCCGGTCTCTGGCGCTTTCTGTTTCGCGCAGCTGCCCTGTGCCTTGTGCTGCTGGCGGGATGGATGGTCTATCTCGATGCCGTAGTGACCTCTCGCTTCGAAGGACGTCGCTTTGAAGTGCCCTCCCGGGTGTACGCCCGGCCCCTGGAACTCTACGACGGTGCCGGTATCAGCGCCGCCGCGCTGGTCCGTGAGCTGGAGCTGGCAGGCTATCGCTCGGGCGACGGTCGTCGGCCCGGAACCTGGCAGCGAAATGGCGACCGTTTTGTCATCAGCACCCGGGGTTTTTCTTTCCCGGATGGCAAGGAGCCGAGACGGCGTCTTTCGCTGGCGGTTCGTGGCGATCGGGTAGATTCGTTCTCCGTGATGGAGGGTGACAGCTCTCCGATTGTTCGGCTGGAGCCGGCTCAGATTGGCGGAATATACCCCTCCCATCGGGAGGATCGGATTCTGGTGGAGCTGGATGAGGTTCCCGAGGCCATGATTGCCGGTCTGATGGCTGTGGAGGACCGGCAGTTCTACGAGCATTTCGGCATCGCGCCACTCTCCATTGCGCGGGCGATGGTGGCGAACGTCAAGGCCGGTAGAATAGTTCAGGGCGGCAGTACACTGACCCAGCAACTGGTGAAGAACTTTTTCCTGACCCGGGAGCAAACCCTTCTGCGCAAGGGCAACGAAGCCCTGATGTCGGTATTGCTGGAGTTGCATTATGACAAGGACGACATCCTCGAAACCTACCTGAATGAAGTTTATCTGGGCCAGGCAGGCACTCGCAGCATTCATGGTGTTGGCCTGGCCAGCCAGTTTTTCTTCGGCGAGTCGCTGAAGGACATTGATGTCCACCAGATTGCCCTGCTGATTGGCATGGTCAAAGGCCCCAGTTATTACAATCCGCGCCGGCACCCGGAACGGGCCAGGGCGCGGCGTAACCTGGTGCTGGACGAGATGGCTGAGGCCGGGGTTATTTCCGGGCAAGAGGCCAGGGAGGCGAGTGCAAGGCCTCTCGGCCTCAGCGCAAAACCGTCCTATACCGATAATCGCTACCCGGCCTATATCGACCTGGTGCGCCGACACCTGGCGCGGGACTACCGGGAGGAAGACCTGCAGAGCGAGGGCCTGAGAATATTCACCACCCTGAATCCGGAAGTTCAGCAGGCCGCTGAGAAGGCGGCAACCGATACCTTGCCTCGCCTGGCGTCGGGTGAGGTGGCCAAGGCGCTGGAAGCGGCGGTGGTTGTCACCGCCAAGGATACCGGCGAGGTGTTGGCGCTGGTGGGGGGCAAAGACCCCCGCTTTGCCGGTTTTAACCGGGCAGTTGACGCCCGGAGGCCTATCGGTTCGCTGGTGAAGCCGTTTATCTACCTGACGGCGCTGTCTCAGCCGGAGCGCTACACCTTGATTTCGCCGGTTCAGGATAAGGCCTTCACCCTCGAGTTTGACGATGGTCGGCGCTGGCAGCCGCAGAACTATGATGGCAAGGAGCGTGGCCTGGTGCCCTTGCATGAAGCTCTGTCCCGCTCGTACAACCTGCCGGCCGTGCGTGTAGGGCTGGATGTGGGCATACCGGCGGTGCAGGAGACGCTGAGGGCCTTTGGGGTGACCACGCCTATTTCGGATTATCCGTCGCTGCTTCTGGGTTCCATTTCCCTGTCGCCGGTGGATGTCGCGCAGCTGTATCAGGGTCTGGCAACCTCCGGTTTCAATACGCCCCTGCGTACCATTCGGGAAGTCACGGATGCCGCGAATGAGCCTTTGTCCCGGTATAGCCTGAAAGTGGATCAGGTGGCCGATCCTGCCGCGGTGCATCTGGTGCAGTATGTTATGCAGGAAACCATGCAGGAAGGCACGGGCCGGTCAGCCTACTACCGGTTACCGGATTCCCTGACACTGGCAGGCAAGACCGGTACTACTGACGATGGCCGTGATTCCTGGTTCGCCGGTTTCAGTGGCGACCTGCTGGCGGTCGCCTGGGTCGGCCGTGATGATAACGGCCCGACCGCGTTGACCGGGGCTTCCGGCGCCTTGCCGGTCTGGTCTGCCACCATGGCGCAGATTCCCCAGCACGGTTTCTCACCGGTGATGCCCGATGGCGTTCAGTATCACTGGGTGAACCCTGGCGAACAGGCGCTGACTGGAGAAAACTGCGACAATGCCCGGCTGATTCCGTTTATCGCCGGCAGCGAGCCGGAACAGCACACAGGCTGCAACGGCAGTCTTGGCCGGCAAATTCGAGGTTGGTTTGAAGGATTGTTTCAATGAATAAACAAGTGATTATACGGTCAGCCTGTCTGGCCCTGTTTGTCGGCCTGGCCGGTGGTTGCGCCACCGGGCCGGGTGGCGGCTCCATCTATGTGCCCGTGGGGGGCGATGACCGCCGTTCGGCGCCGGAACCACCACGCACCGGTATTCCTGAAGAGCAGGATGAACAGGTATGGCGCAAGAGTGAGCAACCGACGGTCACTGAGCCGGACTCGCCGAGCACCCGGGCGCCCAGCTACAGCGAATCCGGTGACCAGTTGCCGGCCGCCGCTCTTACGTTGGTGCGTGATGCCGATCAGCGCCTTCGGCAGGGTGATTCCGCCGGCGCCATCGCCCGACTGGAACGTGCCCAGCGCATTGCGCCAAGATCTTCCGAAGTCTATTTCAAGTTGGCCGAGGCTTACGTTGCCGGGGACAATCTGGGGGCTGCGGAGCAGTTTACTCTGAAGGGACTCTCGTTGGCGGGCAACGATGAACGCATGCAGCGTTCAGGCTGGTTGCTGCTGGCGGATATCCGCCGGGCTCGCGGTAACGTTGCGGGGGCCGATCAGGCCGAGGCCCGGGCTGCGGCGTTGTAAAAACAAAAAGGCGCGGATAACCGCGCCTTTTTGTTGCTTTGATAAAACGACTTACGGGGTTACCTGAATATCAAAGTTTGCTGTGGAGGTCTCACCCTCGCTGACTTCCACATTTTGCTGGCCAACAAACGTGAGTGCGTCATCGGCGGGTTCCCCGTTTTCGGTCTCGACGAAGTCATCGCCACAGCTATAGCTGACGGTATATTCACCGGTCGGAATGAAGGCTGCGGTGTAGGTGTATCCTGCGTCCCTGAAGTTCACCGGCACCACAATCAGCGGCTCATTGGCACTGCCGATATCATCCGGTTGTTGATCGTACCCTTCATGCACGTAGATGTTGCCGAGGAATGATGTGTCATCCACGTTAGCGGTATCCTCGCATTCCTGGGTGATGAGATCCGCGGTTACAGTGCCTGCAATTGTGCCGACGGTTGAGTTATCAACCAGTCTCACCACAGGCTTCAGTTTGTAGGTGTTGTTATTTTGCGGGTTAACAATGGATTTGCGGACATCGAAGTCGATGGTCAGAGCAACTGCGCCACCGGCAGGAATCACAAACCCACTGGTTTGGACGCCGCGCGCTGACGGAGTCGTGAGGGGATATTCGTTACCCCCGATCACAATCGTATTGTTGTTCCCGACTTCAAGCCTCATCCAATTGTAATCGCCGGCCGGAACTTCTTCGTCCTGAATCAGTGATTCGACCACTCCACCCTGAAGATCAAGCAGATTGATGGGAGTAGGAAAATCAAAATCATACCTCAGTCGGCCGCCTTCTGCGGATTGCAGAACGAGGGCCTCTACCTCAATGTTCACAGACTCGGCGTTGTCGATAGGCGCATCGGTAAGCCCGACGCTGACTGTGCCAGTTGCAGGTGAGGTTTCACTGCTGCTGCCATTGCCACCACATGCTACCAGTGCGCTGGTTAGCGCAGAAACGACAAATACTCTGCTCAGTTGCTTCATAAAACCCTCCGGTTTTTTGGTCCAGTTCTGGCCTGGTCGTTGGGTGCCAGTCAGAACCCAACGCAGAGGGTTTGAAAAAGGTTCCGGTTGTTGCATTAACATTCGGCCATAAATCCGTCATTATCGCCTGGAGTGCACACAGGGCGGGCGTAAGATAGACTGCCCTCTTCCAGAATTTCGATCAGGCAGTTGGTCTTTGGCAATTTTCCCTTTCCGCCCGTCCGCACAGAAACGTTTCCATCGGTTGGTTCAGCCCCACCTCGAGGGGATGTATGCGTTTGCCTACCGTTTGACCGGAACCCGTCAGGACGCTGAGGATCTGGTGCAGGATGTGGTCGTCAAACTGTATCCCCGATTATCCGAACTGGAGACGGTGGAACAGCTTCGACCCTGGCTGAACCGTGTGCTTTATCGTCAGTTTGTGGATTCGATTCGCCGCAGGGGGCGCCGTGCCGACCGGGCAGCCAGTGAACTCATGGAGGCGGACCACCAGGCGGATTGGTTCGATGCGCTGGAATCTGATGATGCCACGCCAGAACTTGTCTTCGATCAGTCGCGCCTCGGCTTCATGCTGGACGAGGCTATGGACCGGCTTTCGCCAGATCAGAGAACCTTGCTGCTTCTGCATGATGTTGACGGCTGGCGACAGGAGGATGTGGCCGAGGTACTGGGTGTTGCGGTTGGTACCGTGAAGTCGCGATTACATCGCAGCCGCGCCACGTTGAGAAAACACCTGCAACAGCGTTTGGAACCGGAAAGCGACAACCGGCGTGTTGAGGAGTGAGGTGATGACCATGTCCTGTCCAAGCATTCGATCACAATTACCTGATTATGTCAGGGCGACACTCCCCGAGAATGAGGCAGGAGTGGTGCGTGAGCATTTGCAACGTTGCCCGCGGTGCCGGCGTCGTTGTGATAGGGAAGAAGTGTTGATGTCCCGGATGGCGGCGCAGTTTGATGTGCCTCCGCCGGCCCCGGATTTTGAATCGCGGGTGTTTGGGGAGTTGTCTTCCGGTTCGGGCCGGCGTGTACACATGGCGTGGGGTGGTGCGGTGGCGGTAGCACTGGCATTGGGGTTGTTCATCGGGCAGTTCGGATTGTGGCAGCCTGATGAGGCTGGTCATGAGGCTGTCGCTGTGGCGGAGGTGGTGGACACCCCCGTTGTCGCGCCGTTGGAGAGAACCGTACGCCTTGCATTCACGTCGGGAGAGCCCCTGGATGACGTTACCCTTACCTTGAATCTGCCGCCTCATGTGGAAATCGCAGGCTTGCCCGGGCAGCATCAGGTGCGCTGGCAGGTGAGCCTGGAACAGGGTGACAATGTGCTGGCATTACCCCTGCGGATTATGTTCCCCGGGGACGGCGAGCTTGTTGCCGAGCTGGATGCTGAAGGCCGGCAGAAAGTTTTTCGGGCCACCATACCCGATTACCCGGGGGCGAGCCGGCATGCCCCTGTGGATGTTAAGGAGCCTGCAACATGAGTGGTTATAACGGATCCCTTGGCTTCGCAACCGCTGGCCTTATACTTGCCCTGATGTCCGCGCCGGCGTTTGGCCGGGACGATCTTGACGTCACCATGCGGCTGGTTGGTGAGAATGAGGACGTAACGGAATCGGTTGCCCGTGAAATTCGGTTGCCGGAGCTACCGGCACTGGAGCGTCGTTCCTCCGGGCTTGGACGTGGCGATGGTGAGCCGCCGGGCCAGCAAATTCGCGAGCAGGCCCGTGAAAAAGGGCGGGATTTTGGTCAGTCCATGTCAGAGCGTGCCCGCGACGTTCGTGAAAATCGGCCGGAGCGGCCTGGTTCCGACAAGCGCCCCGATATTGATCCTGGCAAAAAGCCGGAACTCCCGCCTCAATCCTCGAAGCCGTAACTCAAAGCTTGTGGTAACCTCGGTTTCCGTCAACGGTTTTCTATTTATTGACTGAACCCGGGGTTGTTCTTGCGTCTCCTCTTCATCTTTTTGTTTCTTCTCGGTCAGCCCCTGTTGGCCCAATCCGCTTTCTCTGATGGGGCAAGCGAAGCTCTGGCCCAAGGCGTGGTCCAGTTTCAGCAAGGCAACCTTGGTCAGGCCCGGGAAAGTTTCCAGTTGGCTGCAGAGCTGGGCGTTCAGTCTCCCTCACTGCATTATAATCTGGGCGTGGTCTGTTATCGGCTGGAGGATTATCCGGCGGCCCGGCAGTGGTTTTCCCGTTTACTGGACGGTGACGATCGCGCCTTGGCCACGTACAACCTGGGCCTGGTCGCCCTTGCTGATGATCGGCCAGGGGAAGCCCGTAAATGGTTTGAGGAAAGCCTTGCGGCATCACCACCGGAATCTGTCCAGCGTCTTGCCGAGCAGCAGTTGGCAAAACTCGACGGCCTGGCACTTCTTCAGGGCGAGCGCCGAGTGGATGCCTACGGCTATTTGTCCCTCGGCGCAGGTTACGACAGCAATCTCTCGGCAACTCCCGAAGACTCCGCCAGTAATCGGGGAAGTGCGCTTGGCGAAGTGATAGCCGCCGGTTCGGTTGACTATGCATTGCATGCCCACCGTTGGCTCTCGCTGGATCTGATCGCGTTTGCCCGACACTATGCCGAGGACGGCGATTACGATCAGCAGTTGTTACAGGCGCGCTTCGGAGTCATGCGTGCCTGGGGGCTTTGGGCGGTTGGTATCCGGCCCGTGGTGTCGCGTTCGTGGCTTGACGGAGATAGTCTGGAAACCCGCTGGGGTGCTGAGTTTCTGGCCCGGTCTGCCGAGTGTTCACCTGCCGAAGATCTGAGGTGTGACGTGACGTTTGCCGTGGAGCAGGTGGATGGTGGTGACGGCTACCAGGCCTACGATGGCCAGTGGTACCAGCTGAAGGCAGGGCTGGGTTATCCGTTTGGTGATCTGGACCTGGCAGGCGAGTACCGCCTGGAACTGAACAACCGGCAAGATCTGGACGTGCCCGAACGGTTTGTCAGCGTATCGCCCACAAGGCACGAGCTTATTCTGGAAGCGAATTATCAGCTGTCGCCGGGGTTGGCGCTGGCCGGTGAACTGTCGGTTCGCCATAGCCGCTATGGCAAGCCGCATCGCTGGGTTGAGTCGGGGATATTGGTGGAGCGCCGGCGGGAAGACGTCCTGACCGGAGTAAGGCTGATGGCTGAGTATGATCTCACTGCGCGCTGGTTATTAAGGCCACAATGGTTTTTCCGTCATCAGCAGAGTGAGCTCAACGAATACGATTATCGCCAGCATACGCTGTTGCTCTCCCTTGAGGGCGTATTCTAGCTCTGCGGAGGTTTGCCCCCGGATTGATGCCGGGGGCAATGGTGCCTCACAACGTTTTCATGACCTTGCGCGCAGCCGCAAGCGTGAATTCAATATCCTCATCGGACAACGCTGCGGTGGTAAAGCCTGCCTCGAATGCTGAGGGCGCAAGGTAAACGCCTTCCTTCAGCATGCCCTGGAAGAACGCTTTGAAACGTTCCACGTCACAGGCCATCACCTGGTCAAAGCGCGTGATGGATGGTTCGGTAGTAAAGAAGAAACCGAACATGGCACCCGCGGACTGAACCGCCAGTGGAATGCCTGCTTCATCCGCTGCCGCCTTGAAGCCATCCTTCACCCGATTGGTTTTTTCCGTCAGCCGATCGTGGAACCCGGGCTCGGAAATGGCATTCAGAGTGGTCAGCCCGGCGGTCATTGCCAGCGGGTTACCGCTCAGGGTGCCGGCCTGATAAACCGGGCCCAGCGGCGAGATATGCTCCATGATTTCGCGTTTGCCGCCGAATGCACCGACGGGCAGTCCGCCGCCAATCACCTTGCCCAGAGCCGTCAGGTCCGGTTTCACCCCGTAGAATGCCTGGGCGCCGCCGAGCGATACCCGGAAACCGGTCATCACCTCATCGAAGATCAGCACGGTGCCGTGCTCATCACACACTTCCCGCAGCGCTTCCAGGAAGCCGGGCACGGGCGGGATGCAGTTCATATTGCCGGCTACGGGCTCAACGATAATGGCCGCGATCTGGTCGCCCATCTGGCGGAAGGTATTACGAACCTCGTCAATATCGTTGTAGGTCAGGGTCAGGGTATGCTCCGCCAGGCTAGCCGGAATTCCCGGTGAGTTCGGTACACCCAGGGTCAGGGCGCCAGAACCGGCTTTGACCAGCAGGGAGTCCACGTGGCCGTGGTAGCAACCTTCGAATTTCACGATCTTGTCGCGGCCGGTATAGCCGCGGGCTAGGCGGATGGCACTCATGGTGGCCTCGGTGCCGGAGTTGACCATGCGCACCAGTTCGATGGACGGCACCAGCTCACACACCTTTTTCGCCATCTCCGTTTCAATGGCGGTGGGCGCGCCGTACCCCACGCCCAGATCCACCTGAGCGTGCAGCGCCGCTTTGATGCGGGGGTCGGAATGGCCCAGGATCATCGGG
>NZ_DIHV01000023.1:0-8701 GCF_002420325.1 Marinobacter sp. UBA5687 | reverse complement strand
TCCGGGATTAGTTGACCACTACAGAGATCTTGCCCAACTGCGGTGTGAGCCTGCATTTGCGTTTATCCCATGGGTATTCCATCTGCCGCTTCAGCCATTCCTTGCCCTCCCCTTGCTTCCAAGCTTCCAAATCCAGATCGCGCCAGAAGCGTGGGTTGCGGCCGATACGCCCGTCATGCTCAGCGGTAACGGGATCCAGATGGCGGAACGGCTCGAGCCTTGGCACGTCCGGCAAGGGCTGAGAGGTATCCATGTAGCGTTGAAGCATGTCCCACAGCGCCATTACCTCTTCTTTCGTGGGTTCGACCCGGCTCAGGGACGTCTGGCTGAATTGTTTGGCGGTGTAACGATGCACGAACATCAAGCGATAGAAGATCCCGCCGGCTTCTATCACCCGCTCAACATAGGCATCGAATTCCTCAAAGGGCGCTGTCAGTTTCTTGCCGCCCGGCATAGCAAAACTTACCTGGCCGGTTTCTCGGCTGAAGTAGCTTTCGCCCGCTTTAAGGCTGCGATCCGTTATCCTAGAAAGGCCTTTTTCGAACGGTTTTAACAGAAAGGCAGCGGCGCTCATAACCCAAGGTAAGGTTTTTATGATTAGAAACATAGATAGAGCTATCCAACCCAAAACCACTCCGAGGCCTAAAAGTGATTTTAGTTCGTCAGGGAGCTCAACCTTGGAAGCATAATGTAAGAGCATCATCCCTCCACCAACCAAGACAAGCCCGCCCCAAAGATAAGGGATTAGCAGCTGTGCGGCTGAAAGACCAATGAATGCCTTGCCGTTCAGAAAACGAATTCGACCCTGACTCCACCACCAATCACCGGACTGAAATGCCTCTGGGCCACATTTGTCCTGGTG
This sequence comes from Marinobacter sp. UBA5687, assembly GCF_002420325.1. Classification (NCBI taxonomy): domain Bacteria; kingdom Pseudomonadati; phylum Pseudomonadota; class Gammaproteobacteria; order Pseudomonadales; family Marinobacteraceae; genus Marinobacter; species Marinobacter sp. UBA5687. The sequence continues at coordinate 7,839 of NZ_DIHV01000023.1, read as the reverse complement.
GTGAACAGCTTGCACATCCTCACAAACGCGGTAATAAGGTTGAATACCTGCGTAGTCACCTACTGGCTGCAAATCTTGGCCGAGACGTCGCCTGTTGTTTCTAGGCTCAGGGAGCAACGGAGACTCCTCCATCCCCTCAACTGCTCTCGACATCGTCACCAACCGTGTTTTTTCTGGCTGCGGGCGCAATGAATGTCATAGCTTTGGTGCGAGTGCTCATGTAATTGAATCTGAACCGGTCTGGCAAAGGAGCTGATGTGCGACTGAACTCAAAGATAAAATCGCCGTTTCTCTCGTGGGGAGGCATTGCGTCGAGACCCTGCATTAGTTCAGCTGCCATCGCTTTTGCGCCGCGGGGCGGGTTCTTCATGGCACCCAGAACGGTCTCGAAAGCGGAATGGGTCATGCGCAGACCAAACTGAGCTACCGGCTCTCCCGATTCGTCGACCGGATAGCCCATGATCATGGGGCGAGCCCCTGGTGGTGTTCCGCCGGTCTCGGATACCCGAATGCGAACTACCTCAGCACCCCACTCTTCGATAATCAGTTTGAGCCCGGCGTTCTCCAGTTCAATCGCCTTATCTTTCTTGTCAAGAAGGACCGAGTACTCTTGGTCTGGTACGGTTACTTGAGCGTCGAATTCAATCACATCAATCGACCTCAACTGTTCATCCGTCAGTCCCATACGAAGGAAGGGCATTCTCGCGCTGGCAGCGTTGCCACCGATCGAAGGTTTGAGGACTCTGAAATCCGGATTCGGTATTGTGTTTTCCACTACCGGCTCGCCATCAGCATCCAGCAACCGAACACGGTTAACCGGATGAATCGTTGCGGTTTGAAGATTGGAGGAATTCAGCTTTGACTCAACCCCAACGGCTCGTCCATAGCGGTAATCAACCGGTTCCGTACCAAACCAAAGCAGGGTTTGCTGGATCTCATTGAGGGAGGTCTCCACCGGTTCCGGGCTGAAGGGGGGTGTGAAGTAGTCATTAAAGACGGTGTTCGAGGTATCGATGGGGCGAGCCTGCATCGATATTTTCGCCATAGACATCAGTCTGTCGGTGTCTGGCCCTGGATCAACCTCTGACTGCCTGACCTTCAAGTGACTGGTAATCTGAAAGGTTACCCCTTGATGCTCTTCTTCAGTACTGATCTGAACACTAGCCTGCCTCGGCCAGCCTGTTGCACGTTCAAGTTCGAGGTAGCCAGCAGCACTAAAGCTATTTGGGGTTGAATCTTCATCGGCCGGCAGGTCTTGCTCTCCGACGGGTGCAAATTCCAGGGTCACCGTCTGACTATCCAACCGAGTAACTTCGAACTGCATTCCCTGAAGGGTTGCGCCACTCCATTCTTGATTCTCAGTCTGCCACGATAATCCAATCGCCAGATCTTCATTCGGAAACTGGCCAGGATACCAAGGAAAAATACTCAGGCTGCGAAGAAGTAGAGTCTGCAGGACTTCTGGCCGATCACTAATGCTCTTCAGGGCATCCGGATTCTGGTAAGTACTTTCTTTGATCACGCCATGAACACTTACCTGCTCAACAACTCCAGACCGCAAAAAATCGGCCAGAAGTTTTTCACCACTGCTTTGTGGCTCGCCCGACTCGGTGTCTACAAGTGTCCGCCCACGTCCTCGTTCTGCAACTTTCAGGGCGCCGGACTGGAGCTCAACCAACCCAGCATCCGCACCAAGCACTTCGCTGCGCAGAACGCTGGTCATCCTGTTAACCGACCCACCTCTGCCAGACACCCCAATTTCTGTGGTCTGATCAACCGCAAAATATCGAACATCTCCCACCGGGGGATTAAACAGCAGGGCTTCCTTGTTAATCGCCGGAGGCGTTTCAGAGAACCAGAAATAGCCGGCAACAGCCAGAATGAGAGCACAGATCAGCGCACCAATGAATTTCATCGTTTTATTCCTTTCCTTGGATTTTGAATCCCTAAGGATTCATTTTAAATCAATGTTCAAGTCGATTGGGCAGTCGCACTGATGCCTTATAGACCCGGCCGTTTCAGGTGTTGACTAGTGGAGGGCTCGCCCTGACGAGATAGTGTCCTTAACCGCGTTAGCAGCGATTCGTTCAGATGATTCTCTGCGCTATCAAGAAGCGTCTGGCGTTCTGATTGCTTTAGGATTTTGTAGAGTTTTTTCTGATCTACTGCAGATTGCAGCTTTCTAAGCTGCCCCTGTGAAGCCGGCAACCACTCCACACCGGTGAGAACACCCGCCAGCCGAATCTTGGCCTGCTTGTCCCCGCCCGGGCATTGACCACCACCTTATCACTCGTCCGGTCGTATTGGAGGTGAGTGACGGTCGTCGCATGCTCCAGAAAATCTTCGGGGAGCACCTGCCAGGTTTCGCCATTCCAGATTTCCACCCTTGGAGCCTCCGTCAACGAAAGACGCAGGGTGCCTTTGCCCTCAAACAGCACCAGATCTCCCTGCAAGGCCCACTCGCCAGCACCGGCGATGTCAATGCAGCGCTCTCCCACGGCAAGCTCAGTCAATTCAATGTCCGGAAACCACTGCGCAGGCATCAGATCTATCGCCAGGGTATCAGTCATGGCTCACCTCCGGTTCGCCATCAAAACGGGACAGCCACTCGCGGTATTCCTGAGTGTGGAACACGGTCTGACCATCGACTCTCCCCATTGCGATACCACTATGATCGGTTGAACGAATTGATCGCAGAACACGAGCCGCCTGACGATAAGGAGCTACATCTAATCCTTGCTCCCGATCTCCGAGCAAAGGTTTAGGTCCAGCCTGGATAATCACGCCGCCGTCATAGGGCGACACCCAACCATCCGGTAACGCCGCCTGCAATACAGTCCCGCCACCGAGTTGGCTCACATAAGGCTCGCAGGTAGCGGTGAGCCAGTTGGGTGTTTTGGTACGAGTTAACAAGCGAAGAGAATGTGTAGTCTCCGAGCCAACATTTAGGCCCGGAAAACGTTGCGCTAATTGATAGACTAGGGGGTCGACGCGTGTTTCATACCCATGGGATAGGGCCAGACCAAAACCTGCATAAGCTTGGTCTGCCATCAACAGGCTGCACCAGCGGCCGAAGATAGATGGTAGCTTCTCATCCCGGTCCACAAAAAAGTCCATGGGGAAATTCATCTTGATAAAAGACAATGAGTTGTCGTCTGATGCTGGAGCCTCGTTCCCTTCATGAATCCACTCCCCATAGGCTCCCACATCCACGTCCGAGGCATCGGTCTTCTTGTCTCCACCATGGAAGACAAATTCCCACTGCTCGTCCTGTGGTACATCCAACAGCCACTCATCCGGGTATGGGTAAGGCGTTTTCTTCAGGCTTTTCCAACGGCCAGTGTTCGGGTTGGTGGTCCATTTGAATTCCTGGCCGAAATACTCCCGGTATTCATTGAAAACCGCCAGTACCGCCTCCCGGACATCCGTACGCCAAGCATTACGGAAGTAAATTTCCACGTTCAGGCAGAGCTTGAGCATGACGCCGTCGGCGTCTACTACCCTGATGTCATTACTCACATCCATGTAACCCACGCCCCCGTGATTCCGGTTTACGACGCCGGCAACCACTCCACACCGGTGAGCATACCCGCCAGCCGAATCTTGGCCTGCTTGTCCCCTGCACGAGCATTGACCACGACCTCGCCGCTCGCCCGGTCGTATTGGAGGTGAGTGACGGTCGTCGCATGCTCCAGAAAATCCTCGGGGAGCACCTGCCAGGTTTCGCCATTCCAGATTTCAACTCTTGGAGCTTCTGTCAACGAAAGACGCAGGGTGCCTTTGCCCTCAAACAGCACCAGATCTCCCTGCAAGGCCCACTCGCCGGCACCAACGATGTCAATGCTGCTCTCGCCTACGGCAAGCTCGGACAGTTCTATGTCTGGAAACCACTGTGCTGGCATCAGATCCATTGCCAGGGTGTCAGTCATGACTCACCTCCGGTTCTCCATCGAAGCGGGAAAGCCATTCGCGGAATTCCTGAGTATGGAACACAGTCTGACCGTCCACGCGGCCCTTGGCTATTCCACCATGCTTGGTTGAACGAATCGGACGTAAGGCCTGGGCGGCTTGTCGATAGGGGGCGACATCCAGACCCTGCTCCCGGTCACCCAGCAGAGGCTTGGGTCCAGCCTGGATAATCACACCGCCGTCATACGGTGACACCCAACCATCCGGTAACGCCTCCTGCAACGCAGCCTCTCCACCAAGTTGATTCACATAGGGCTGGCAGATGGCAGTGAGCCATGCCGGCGATTTGATGCTGCTCAGCAAATACAGAGAGTGTGTTGTTCCTTTGCCGACATTAAGGCCAGGGAAACGCTGCCCCAACTGATAGACCAAAGGGTCTACACGAGTTTCATAACCGTGAGATATAGCTAATCCAAATCCCGCATATGCTTGCTCAGCGTTTAACAAGCTACACCAACGTTTAAAAATATCTGGTAGTTTTTCGTCGCGGTCGATAAAGAAATCTATCGGAAAATGGCAATAGAGATATGACAACGATCGTTGGTTGGAGAGAGGATGGTCTTCTATGGTTCTTGCCTTCCCGCCTCCCAATGAGACGAAGTCTATGTCCGAAGCATCTGTCTTCTTTTCGCCACCATGAAAAACAAACTCCCACTCCTCGTCCTGTGGCACATCCAACAGCCACTCGCCCGGGTACGGGTAAGGTGTCTTCTTCAGACTTTTCCAACGGCCGGTATTTGGGTTGGTAGTCCAATTGAATTCCTGGCCGAAGTACTCCCGGTATTCATTGAAGACCGCCAGCACCGCCTCCCGGACATCCGTACGCCAAGCATTACGGAAGTAAATTTCCACGTTCAGGCTAAGCTTAAGCATGACACCATCGGCGTCTTCCACTGTCATCAGTTCTTTCAGTTCATCCACGGTAAGTCTTCCCCTGTCCTGAAACTTAAAATGCAGCTCCGATGCGCTCCAAGCTTGGACGCAATGATGACATCCTCTGCGCAACGAGTTTGGCGGCTTCACTGCTTCCACGAACCACAGTAGAGGTTCCCCGGTAAAAACGGGCGCTCTGGAGCGCTGCCCTCGCCCCCAGCGGTGCCAGCAGAACATCATCCGCCGTTCCGATCCCGGTGGCATCATCCAGCACCAGCGCTGTCATCGCAACGCCGATGGCCAACACTTCCAACCCGAGCAACAACGAATCACCCAGCCCATGCTCTTCTTCCTGCTCATACAAATCCCGCGCAGGCTGCAGGGAGTCTTCAGGTACCAATTGCTGCTCTGTGCCGTCACATTTGCAAGTGTCCTCGTTCAATTCATGTAGTCCGCTATCTGGGCCAGCAATTCGCTCATAGGCTTTTTCCTGCCCAATACCCCAACGATCGCCCCGGAACTTGACCTCCACCACCCCCAAAAGGTTGTCCTGAGTTGGCAACCCGGCAGGGTCTCGCAAAACTACGGCATCTGGTATACGAAGCTCGCCTTTACTGTATTGCTCAATCTCATCTTTGAGCAACGCATCGGCCGGAGTCTTTAGGTTTCGAATCCGATTGATCATATGCCCGAAGTTACGGATCGGTTCGGTAGTCTCCTGCCTAGCAGCATCTTTCAACATGAGCGGCTGCGGCGCTATCATTTGATCCTCTGGCATGTAATACCCAACCTGCGGCCGGATGCCGGTATCCGAGACCTGATTCACCGCATCCAGGGAAGCATCGACACACATCTGCTTCATGTTGCGGCCGGTCTGGGACTGCATGGGGTTGACGCTGCAAAAGCAGACGAAGCTGCAAATAAACGCCAGTTTGGGCGTTATGTCGTTACAGATCGGGCATTGCTCGGTGGCTGTCATCCTTGATCACTCCAACGTTGTTCACGGCGCTTGCTGATCAGGGCCGTTTCGTCATACGACGGCATCCAATCCGGGTCGTGGTGGGGGGCGTAGTGGTCCGGCTGTTCGGCCAGGTCGCGTTCGATGTCAACCAAGGCCTGCGCCAGATTCGCTGATGCCAGGAGCTCCTCTGCCCGGGCTGCCCGATAGAAGTGGGAACAGCGCTCTAAGCACAGTTGGCAGAAAGTGAGTGTTTCCTGGGGACTTGGCGCCTCATGCCATCGATAGATCGACTGTACGGTCTCGTCAATCCGTTGAACGACAATCTCATTCGCCAGATGCATAAGCCGCCAGGTCATTGACTGGTTTAATTGCACCACCGCCTGTTGCACCCGGTGGCGATGGTAGATCGGTCTCATGGCCTGGATGTGTTGCTCAGTTAACCGAAGCCATAAAGGCTTAAGCGTTTGCCAAGTCGACTGCGCCCCCCGTTCAACAGGCTCACTGAGCCAACAGGCCTCTTCACCCAGTTGTCGGGCGGCCCACTGGGTTACGGGACCGGCAAAGGTCTGCTGCTCGGACACACTCAGCGATTGCCAAAAGACAGGCAGGATGTCCGGATCGTAAAAACGGCACAGCACCTCGCTGTCATTTTCATCAACAAGGGTGAGAGACTTTCGTAAATGGGCTGCCAACTCCGCCAAGTTTGCATCGGCAGTCAGCAATACCCCCCAGTTGTTTGATGGGGAGGACTGGTGCGCCCAGCTCAGGAATTTATGGTCGGGGTTAATCTCGGCCAGTATCGGGGACACCTCTAAGAGGTGTGCAAAGGGTGTTCCGTTGTACAGGGGAATGCTGTCGCTGTTTCCCGCCAGTTCGTACCACTTGGCCCTTAACCCCGGTAACGCCGCATCTACAACAACGAAAGCCCGCTGGCCACTGGAAAACGGCCATTTCATACGCGGCCCCTTTGTGTCATGCGCTCAGAGCAGATTTTGCAAAAGGGCTTTCCGTTCACAGCGGCCTGTTTAATGGCTATTGCCTGCCCTTCGGATTCCGCAAAGCCGGTTGGCAGGAAGACCGGTTCAACCATCTCGTGAACATTCTTTTCCACGTCCTGCGGCAACGCTGGCCCACTCGCTCCCAGCCCCGAACCACTCCCCGGACTGCCCCCGGAATTTATCTTGATCCCCGGCCCACTCAACGTAACCCCACTCGGGTCCAGCTTGATAAAGCTACCACCCCCGGAAATCGTCAGCTCTGCCCCGGCATCCAGCACCACCTTGGCACCGGCCTTGTGGTGCACTTCGGTGCCAGCTTCTGCGGCCATGGCACGAGCGGTTTTCTGATGGTAGGTGCCGCCCACGGTCTGGCTGCAATCTGCGCCAACGGACAGCCGGTTTTCGCCGTCGGTGGTGCAATGGTCCGCCGCTTTGATGTGGCTGAATCGGTTGTTCTCCACCGTCAGGTGGCTGTCGTTCCTGATAACTTCGGTGCGGTTGTTTTCCGTCAGCAGGTCCAGGTCTTTCTGGGCGTGCACGTAGATCTGCTCTTCGCCGGCTTCGTCTTCAAAGCGTAGCTCGTTGCTGCCCTCACCCTTGTGGGTTTTGGTCTTCAGGGTGGTCCGGGTTTTGTGTTCCGGCAGCGCGTACGGCGGTGTGTTGGTGGCGTGGTATGTTCTTCCGGTGATGATGGGCTGGTCCGGGTCGCCGTCCAGGAAGGAGACAATCACTTCGTGACCGATTCTGGGCAGCGCCATAAAGCCGTACTGGCCTCCAGCCCAACCCTGGGCCACACGCAGCCAGGCACTGCTGTGTTCGTCGTTCTTCGAGTATCTATCCCACGGGAATCTTACTTTTACCCGGCCGTACTGGTCGCAGTGGATTTCTTCCCCCTCCGGGCCGGTGACGAGCGCCATCTGGGGGCCGTCCATCACGGGTTTGTGATTACACAGGGGGCGCCAGGTTTTGTCGGCCGGGATGGCGCTGAAGGTGTTGTGATAGCGGGTGGGCTCACTGCCACCCTCTTCTTCCAGGGCC
>NZ_DIHV01000059.1:0-6419 GCF_002420325.1 Marinobacter sp. UBA5687 | reverse complement strand
GAAACCGATGGCCTTGGCACCGAAGCGACTCGCGCAGCCATTATCGATACGCTGTTCCGCCGCGATTACCTGTTCCGGGAAAAACGCTTTATCCGCGCCACCGACAAGGGGAAATCCCTGATCGCGGCGCTACCGGAATCGATTCGTACGCCGGATCGCACCGCTGTCTGGGAGGCCACTCTCGAGGGCGTTCGCCGGGGCGAAGAGGACCCAAGAGCGTTTCTGGAATCCCTCAAAGATGAAATCCGCGGATTCATGGCGCAAGCGCCCGCTGCGGGTTTGGCGAATACAGAGACACCAGGCACCGCCATTCACTGCCCGAAATGCCGGGCGCCGATGGTTGAACGGGAGGGCAAGTTCGGCGCTTTTTTTGCGTGCACCCGGTACCCCGCCTGCAAGGGCACCCGCCCCCTGGAGGACCATCAACCCGAGGACGGAACCAGCCAGAAACCGGTACCCTGCCCCCACTGTTTCTCGCCCCTGGTGCGGCGCAAAAGCAAAAAAGGCTGGTTCTGGGGCTGCAGCAATTTCCCCGGCTGCCGACAAACAGTTGATGATCACAACGGCCGGCCAGCGGTGGACTTACGGAATTCTACATAACGATACTGAACGGGAACTCATTTTTTGGGATAATCCCCGACACTGCAGGGTCTGACCAAGGGCTCTGCGCTACGGTATATAAACCAGGCAACACGATCGAGGGCCAGGCTTAATGCGCATTGCTCTGCTGGAAGACGAACACGAACAGGCGCAGCACATCCAGTCCATCCTTTCAGAGAAAGGACATCACTGTGACAGCTTTCCGACCGGCCAATCGTTTCTCGGTGCCGTTTTGCACCGCAGTTATGATCTGATCATTCTGGACTGGCAGATCCCGGACATGACCGGAATTGAGGTACTGGAGAACATCCGGGCACAGCTGAACTGGCCTGTGCCGGCCGTTTTCCTGACCCAGCGTGACAGTGAAACCGACATCGTTCGTGCCCTGGATGCCGGCGCCGACGACTATATCGCCAAACCGGCACGAGCGGCTGAACTGGTCGCACGCATCAATGCACTGGCCCGCCGCAGCAACCCGGAAATCGAAAAGGAGGTTCTGGTCTACGGGCCCTTCGAGATCAACACCAACCAACGCATAATTCTCCTGCACGGGGAGCCACTGACGCTCACCGACAAGGACTTCGACCTGACCCTGTTCCTGTTCCAGAACCAGGGCCGCCTGCTCACCCGCGAAATGCTGCTGGAGCGGGTGTGGGGATTGACCAGGGACATCAATACCCGCACGGTGGATACGCATATGAGCCGCCTTCGCAGAAGGCTCGGGCTCAACCCTGAAAACGGATTTCGCATCAAGACCATCTACCAGCGAGGCTATCGGCTCGAAGCCATCAAGCCCGGTGACGCAAACGAAATTCGGAACGATGACACTGCAAATGCCTGACGCTCTGAGCAAGCACCTGAAAACCCTGGCCTTCCTTGCACTGGCGTTCATGGTGCCGGCGACCACTGTCGCGGAGCTGTCAATCGCACGGGGTTCTGCGGTATCCGGCAGCCAACAACGGGACAATGCCCCGGAGTGGGTTTATACCTTACGCCAGGGTGATACGGTTGCGAGCATAACCCAGACGCTGCTTTCCCAGCAGACCACACAGCAACGACTGCTGGAGCATAATGGCCTGGCCAGCAACGCCAAACTCGGCGCCGGGGATACCCTGCGCATTCCCGTAAACTGGCTGAAACGTCAGCCCGAACCGGCCCGGGTGATTGCGGTCACCGGCAACGTGCAACAGATCTCCGGCATGGATGGGCGAAAACTCCCTCTGTCCGAAGATTCGATTGTCCGGGTTGGCGACGAAATTCTCTCCGGTGCCGGATCGGCAACCATTGAACTGGCCGACGGCTCGGAACTCCGGATCTCCCCGAACTCCCGCCTCATGTTCAATCGCCTGACCCAGTTTGGCAAATCGGGCATGGTCGACACCCGGCTTCGCCTGCAACGGGGCGAGGTTCACACCCGTGTTCGCCCGGTCATTGAGGGCGGAGCCCGCTTCGAAATCGAAACACCATCCGCTGTCGCCGCGGTCCGGGGTACGGTATTTGCCATTCAAGCCACCACCAACGGCAGCAGCGTGCAGGTTACCGAAGGTGTGGTGGACTTCGGCCAGCCAGGCAACACCCGCCGCATTCCAGCCGGCTATGGCGCGAGTGTTTCCACCGCCAACGGAGGCGCCCTGAATATTCGGCAACTTCCGCCAGCGCCAACCATGAATCCCTTGCCATCGGTGCTTACTCAGCTTCCGGCCGAACTGTCCTGGCAGGCAGGCGGTTACCCGGCCTATCGGCTGGACATTTTTGACCAGGCATCAGGCACCTGGGTGCAGAGTCGTGATGTGGCTGGTACCCGTTTCGACATCGCCCAACTTGACAATGGCCGCTACGAAATCCAGCTCGCCGCGATTGATCAGCGCGGTATTGCCGGAATGCCCGGTACCGCGGAACTTGAGGTAGACCTTCAGGCAAAAAAGCCGGACCTCACCGCACCGGCTGATGGCGAGAGCGTGAACGACGACATGCCGGAATTCCGCTGGCAACTCAATGGCGCCAACGAAGTTGCCCGGGTGGAGATCGCCGAGGATGACAGCTTCCGGCAGTTGGTGACAACCAGCGAGTGGGCGCCGGAAAGCCAGGCGCTTCCGTCGCGCCCCCTGAGCCCCGGCCAGTATTACTGGCGCGTGGTTACGGAGGCGGGAGGCAGCTCTGTTGCCACCTCCGAACCGCGCAAGATCGTTGTTAACGGCACTCTGCCGCCAGTCCGGATTATCAGCGTGAACTATCTGGACAGTCAGGTTCGGGTGTTCTGGGAAAACATCGACACCGCCACGGATTACCGTCTGCAATTGGCTGAAGAGCCGGCGTTTCGCAATATCATCAAGGAAGCCGATATCGCCGATACCACTGCGGCCTTGCGCCTGATTCCCGGAAGAAGGTATTTTGTCCGCGTCAAAGCGCTTTCTGACGGCCCTCTTGCCAGTCGCTGGGGCCCGGGCAGGGAGCTGTATCTCGACTAACCTTCTACGACAAAAAGGCCGATGCGAAGGGACTGGTTACCGATAACAACAACACCGTGGTCCTTGGGCCTGCTACTCGTCACCACCCTGCTACTGATTCAGGCGACTGAGCTGCCGAGTCGAATCAATGACTGGATGTATGACAGGGCGATCACAACCTGGCCAGCGCCCATGGATGATTCGGTGGCCATCATTGCCATTGATGAGTTCAGCCTGGAACAGGTTGGCCGATGGCCCTGGGACCGAAGTCTGCATGCCTCGCTGATCGACACCTTGCGGCAAGCGGGCGCAGAAACCATTGTACTCGACATCCTGTTTCCGGAAGCCGGGCCGGGCGATGAGGAACTGGCTAGCGCCATGGCCCGCCATGGCAACGTTGTTCTACCAGCCTATCTTACCGCTCCAACCCGGGAACGGCTGATCAGTGAACAACTCCCCACACCCAGCCTGGCAGGTGCCGCAGGGGCAATCGGGCATGCCCATATCGAGCTGGACACAGATGGCGTCGCCCGCGGGCTCTATCTGTACAACGGCCTTGCCGGCCGGTTATGGCCGACCCTGTCACTCGCAGCTCACTTGCCAATGTCGAATCAGATGCAGGCGCAATTGCCGAACTACATCAACGTCCGGGAGGATTATCGGCTGGTGCCCCTGGCAGGCGGGGCCGGCACCTTACCCACCTACTCCTACGCGAGCGTGCTGAGCCACCCGCCCTCACCGCAGGAGTTTGCCGGCAAAACCGTCCTGGTCGGCGCTACCGCCGCGGGGTTTGGCGACATACTGCCCACGCCGTTTTCCGGTCTGAGCCGGCCAATGTCCGGGGTGGAATTCCATGCCAATGTCTATTCCGCGAGCAAGCAGAATATACTAATCGTGCCGGCGGAGCCCTGGGCCGCACCCGCACTGAATCTGCTCGTACTGTTGTTGTTAGCTCTGCTTCTGCCCCGCCTGCGCCCTGCTGCCACCCTGCTGGCATGTGCGACCATTGCCGCAGGGCTGGTAGCCGGTTATGTATTGCTGCTGATTGGGGCACGGGTTCAGCTGTCCGTAGCCAACGCCCTGATTCTGCCGATGGCCGCGATGCCCATTGCCAGCGCACTCCGGCTTGCCATGACCAATCGCTTTCTCAACCGGCAACTGGACGAGATGACCAGAACGCCGCGGCTATCCCTCCCTGAACCTTCGAACCGGCATCCTCACCAGCTGCTGATGCACTTGCGTGCGCTGTTCCAGCCACCCGGATGGCTGCTGGCAGCAGAGGGTGACCTGTTGGAAGTACAGGAAATGACCCTTGCCCAGGCCCCACCCACGGAGACGCCAGGACGATGGGAACACCAGCAGAACCAAAGCTGGATAACACTGATTCGTGGCGGCACCAGCTACCTGCTCGGCCTGACTCTGCCGAACGACCTCAGTCGGGAGGTCATCCAGCGCTATCTGAACCAGCTGGAGCTGGAGCCCCATGCAGACAGTGAACGCCAGAAGGGTCCCCGGGAAAACATTTCGGCCCGGATCGAGAAAGTGCGCATTGCCACCCAGAAGCTTGCTGAAATGCAGGCGTTTATTCGCCACAGTTTCGAGCACATGCCCGATGGCATCATCGTGACCGATGAATTAGGCGTTATACGGTTTACTAACCGTCACATTGAAGACTGGTTTTGCGAGCCTATGCCAAGTCTCAGCGGCATGCCTCTGGCCACCCTCCTTGATGGCCACGACCCCCGGGACTTGCCGCCCTGGTTCGAAACCATTTCAGAGGCGCTGACACTGAGACAAAGCCGAACCGTAGACCTGACATTGAACGGTAAAGACTTTCTCATCCACCTGGCACCTTTTGCCCTGCAAAACAGTCGCCAGTTTGGCATTATTGCCAACATCTCAGACATCTCCGAACTCCGGGAGCAGCAACGGCAGCATCGTGAGGCGATCGACTTCATCTCACACGATGTTCGCTCACCTCTGGTCTCTCAGTTGGCCCTGATCGAGCAACTGAAACGGGATCCCAGCCATATTGACGCCAACCAACTCGACCAGTTGGGGCGGCTGGCACGGCGTAGCTATCATCTGGCCGAAGAGTTTGTACAACTGGCTCGTGCCGAGCAACTGACCGAAACCCGGTTCTACGAATGCGAATTTCTGGCGATTGTTGAGAACGCTCGGGACAGTGTGTGCGAGCAGGCCCAGGAAAAAGGCATTTCGATCGTGCTGAACGGTACCGAAGATCTGTGGCTGAAAGGCAACGCCGAACTTCTGGAACGGGCCGTCATCAACCTTTTGACCAACGCCGTGCAATATAGCCCCCCGGACTCTGCAGTCAGCGTTCACGTCTATCAGGCAGCGCATCTGGCCTGTCTGGCCATATCAGACGAGGGCTATGGCATTGATCCGGAGGAGCTGCCCTTACTGTTCGACCGCTATCATCGACAGAAGCGCAGCGAGATCGCCGGAGCGCATGGGACCGGCCTGGGGCTTTCGTTCGTTAAAACGGTGGTGGAAAAACACCGAGGCGAGATCAGCGTAGACTCACGGCCGGGCGAAGGCACCACTTTCACCCTGAAGCTACCAATCGCAGACCCGATGTTCTGAACCGGCATGCCTGCTCAAGACTGGATGGTCTTGCTGACCGGCTCAGAAGGCTCACTCAGAAGACCGGCAGTGTCCTGAACCTGAATCGTGAAATACCAGGTACCAGCGTCAAGGTTATCGACCACATAGGACATCTCTGCCTCACCACTGGCGCCATCTACGGTGATCTCTCTGGACAGATCATCAGCATCCTGCCCGTAACGAATCACGTATCTGTCCAGCTCTCCCATCGCGATCGACTCACCGTTTACACGAGTCATAGGCGCAGACCAGCTCAATACAGCAGAGCGCTCTGCAACCGGCTGAGCACTGCCAACACTACTTCCGGTATCGGTTAGGCTGCCAGATTGAGTGGCGGATTCACTACCGCCGGAACCACCGCCGCCGCAACCCGCGAGCACCATCCCTACCAACAACGCGGCAATCCATGCCTTTGACATATAAATGACGCGTTTCAAGGTTATTCACCACCATATTTCCGTCGATTTTGTGAAATTCTATAAAATCGGCGCGAATGATGATGCGATAAACGTCATTTTTAAAGATAAAAAATCGTCATTTTCCCGTCACCATAATGCAAGACGGAAATCGGAATTAATTGAGGGGACACCCGGTACATCGCAGAGAAGCGGAAACAAAAAAGGCAGACCAGTAAAACTGGCCTGCCTTGCAAGAAACAGGGTCAGAATAAAACACTGGCCCCGGAAATGAGAAAAGCCAGCAAAAGCTGGCTTTTCTGGATTGGTAGCGGGGGCTGGATTCGAA
>NZ_DIHV01000137.1:0-4468 GCF_002420325.1 Marinobacter sp. UBA5687 | reverse complement strand
CTGGACGTTGCCCTTACTGAAGCCGGCCAGGCAACCCCCACGCTGGTGCTGGATCAGGCCAGGCTGGAGCACAACCTGTCGGCCCTGAACAGCCACCTGAACGGCGAATACCATTACCGCATTGTGGTCAAATCACTGCCGTCACTGCCGCTTCTGCAACGAATCATGGCGGCCACCGGCAGCAACCGGCTGATGGTTTTCCACCAACCCTTTCTCAACACCGTGGCCGAGGCCCTGCCTCAGGCGGATGTGCTGATGGGCAAGCCGCTTCCGGTGGCCGCCGTTGACCGTTTCTACCAGCAGCTCACATTCAGTACCAGCGGCTTCCGGCCAGAACAGCAACTGCAATGGTTGGTGGATTCCCGGCAGCGGCTTGAGGCCTATGAAGGTTTCGCCCGGGCACAACAACGCCGGCTGCGGATTAACCTGGAGATCGATGTTGGCCTGCATCGTGGCGGGTTTACCGACACCGGTGACCTGGCTCGGGTCCTCACCATGATTGAACGCTCGCCCTGGCTCAGTTTCAGCGGGTTCATGGGCTACGAACCTCATATCATGAAAGCACCGGGGCCAGCGGCCTGGCTGCGGGACCGGGCCATGGCGCGGTATCAGGATTACGTGTCCACCGCCGAGCAACACCTGGGACGCTCACTGACAGACCTGACACTTAACACCGGGGGGTCCACCACCTATCAGCTCTATCGCGGGCTGTCCGGCGAGCTGCCCGTGAATGAGCTCTCCGCCGGTTCCGGCCTGGTAATGCCCGCGGATTTCGACCTGCCAACACTGGCTGAGCACCGGCCCGCGGTGTTCATTGCCACGCCGGTCCTGAAGCTGCTGGAAACCACCCGGATTCCAGGTGCACCCGGGCTGGGCCGGCTGCAGGCGCTGTGGAACCCCAACCGGGCCCGCACGGCCTTCATCTACGGCGGCTACTGGCCGGCAACGCCGGTGTCACCGGCAGGATTAACCGATAATCCGGTTTATGGCCGATCCAGTAATCAGGAAATGCTGAATTTCGCCGATGGGCTCGACCTGTCAGAGGGCGACCGGGTATTCCTTCGGCCGCACCAGAGCGAATCGGTATTCCTGCAATTCGGCGATCTGGCCGTCTTTGATCCGGTCAGGGGAGGCATTACCGAACGCTGGCCGGTGTTCCGGGAAGGATGAACTCGTTGGCGGCACATGCTTTAATCGGTGCTACGTTCGATCCAACCGACAGGAACCGTCATGACCCCCGCAATCAACGCCGCCAAACAAGCCCGGGTGAACTACACCATCCACGAGTACGAGCACGATCCGGCTGCGGAAAGTTATGGCGAGGAAGCGGCGGAAAAAATCGGTGCAAACCCGGCCCAGGTGTTCAAGACCCTGGTGGTCAGCCTGGATGGCAAGGATCTGGCGGTGGGCATCGTACCGGTCACCGCCATGCTCGGGCTGAAACAGATTGCCAAGGCTGCCGGTGCCAAGAAAGCACTCATGGCCGACAAACAGCTGGTGCAGCGCACCACCGGCTATGTCCTGGGTGGGGTCAGTCCCCTGGGCCAGAAAAAACCTCTGAAAACCTTCATCGACCAGTCTGCCGAGGACTTCGAAACGATCTTTGTCAGTGCCGGCAAACGGGGCCTGGAAATCGAACTGGCACCCGCCGATCTGGCCCGACTGACCCAGGCCCGGTTCGCTCTGCTGCAACAGGAGTAAGGGGGTGAATCACTCCAGCGACCTGATCCTTATCGGTAGCACCCTGCTGCTGGCACTCGCTGCGCACGCCGTGGGCCAGAAGGTACACGTGCCCCGGGTGACCCTGCTGCTGTTGCTGGGCGCCCTGGCTGGACCGGATTTGCTTGACCTGCTGCCGGATAACGCAGACCAGAGCTTCAGCCTGATTACCCAGTTAACCCTGGCGATGGTGGGTTTTCTGCTGGGAGAACGAATGTCGGCGCGGGATCTCAGGCAGGGAAAAGAAGCGCTGATTGTCAGCCTGGCCGTCACGTTGCTGACCGCCGTGGCGGTCATCCTGGCGGTCTGGGCCGTCACCGGCAACCTGCCGGCGGCTCTGCTGCTGGGCGGCATTGCCACCGCCACGGCACCGGCAGCGACCCTGGATGTCCTGCGCGAAGCGGGCGCCAACGGCCCGCTCACCCGGCTGGTGTTTCAGGTGGTCGCCATCGACGATGCCTGGGGCGCCATTCTGTTCAGTGTTCTGTTGGTGGCGGCCGGTCTGTTGCTGGGCAACGGCGACCTGAGCGGCCCCACGGCCATGTTGCACGGGCTCTGGGAAGTGGCAGGCTCGGTGCTGCTGGGTATGGTACTGGGGTTTCCCATGGTCTGGCTGACCGGGCGGCTACGGCCGGGTGAACCCATGCTGCTGGAATCCGCCGGGTTTGTCTTTGTCGCGGCGGGGCTGGCCAGCTGGTTTGGCCTGTCGTACCTGCTGACCTGCATGACCCTGGGCATTGTGGTGGCGAACCGAGCCCGACATCACGTTCGGCCGTTCCGTTCCATCGAGGGCATTTCCGAGCCCTTCCTGGCACTGTTTTTCTTTATGGCCGGGTACCAGCTCGACTGGCTGGCGCTCCCCACCCTCGGTGCGCTTGGCCTGGCCTATGTAATGGCCCGCATTGGCGGCCGACTGGCCGGTGGTTACCTGGGCGGCCTGCTCGCCGGCTCCGCCCCGGAAACCCGGCAGCGTATCGGCGCCTGCCTGATGCCCCAGGCCGGCGTTGCCCTTGGCCTCGCCCTGGTGGCCACCGAGCGGCTGCCGGAGCTTGGCTACATTCTGCCGCTGGTGATTGGCGCTACGGTGCTATTCGAGTTAATCGGCCCGCCGATGACGCTGCTTCAGCTACGCAAGGCCGGTGAAACCGGACAGGGCTACCAGGAAGAGCCAGACGAATAAAAAACCCGGTGAGCCTCAAGCGCACCGGGTTTCGGGGATTCATGCCGGGCCAATGGCCCGGCTGAAACACTGGCCTTACTTCACGGAATCCCGAGCCTCGGCCAGGATCTTGTTGAACGTGGCGCTCGGCTGCATGACCTCGCACACCTTCTCCATGGGCGGGTGGTAGTAACCACCGATATCGGCCGGATGGCCCTGCACCACGGTCATTTCTTCCAGGATCTTGTCCTTGTTCTCCTCCAACTGGGCAGACAGCTTGGTGAAGAATTCTTTCAGTTCCTTGTCTTCATCCTGTTTGGAGAGCTCTTCCGCCCAGTAGCGGGCCAGGTGGAAGTGGGAACCACGGTTGTCCAGCTCGCCGGTTACCCGCGACGGAGACTGGTTGTTTTCCAGCAGTCGCTCGGTGGCCTTGTCCATGGTCTGGCCGAGCAGGCGGGCACGCTCGTTGTTCTGCTTCTCGCCCAGCTCGTCCAGAGACACCGCGGTGGCCAGGAACTCACCCAGGGAATCCCAGCGCAGGTGGTTTTCCTGAATCAGCTGCTGTACGTGCTTGGGCGCGGAACCGCCGGCACCGGTCTCATACAGACCACCGCCGTTCAGCAGCGGCACGATGGACAGCATCTTGGCGCTGGTGCCCAGCTCCAGGATCGGGAACAGGTCGGTCAGGTAGTCACGCAGCACGTTGCCGGTGACAGAGATGGTGTCCAGGCCGCGAATCAGACGCTCCATGGTCCAGCGAATGGCGCGAACCGGAGACATGATGCGAATGTCCAGACCTTCGGTGTCCAGTTCAGCCAGGTAGGTTTTGACCTTCTTGATCAGCTGGGCATCGTGGGCACGCTCATCGTCCAGCCAGAATACCGCCGGCATGCCGCTGGAGCGGGAACGGTTAACCGCCAGCTTGACCCAGTCGCGGATCGGCAGATCCTTGGTCTGGCAGGCACGCCAGATATCGCCTTCCTCAACCTTGTGCTCGGTCAGGACAGTGCCGTCTTCGGCCACAACGCGCACGACACCGTCTTCCTTCATTTCGAAGGTCTTGTCGTGAGAGCCGTACTCTTCGGCTTTCTGCGCCATCAGGCCCACGTTCGGAACGGTACCCATGGTGGTGGGGTCAAACGCGCCGTGGGTCTTACAGAAGTTGATCACTTCCTGGTAGATGGTGGCGTAGGTGGACTCCGGCATCACCGCCTTGGTGTCCTTCAGCTTGCCATCACGGGCCCACATCTTGCCGGAGTTACGGATCATCGCCGGCATGGAGGCGTCGACAATGACATCGCTCGGCACGTGCAGGTTGGTGATCCCTTTAACAGAATCGACCATGGCGATTTCCGGACGGTGCTCGTAGCACGCGTGCAGGTCTTCCTGAATCTGCTCCTGCTTCGATTCCGGCAGTTGCTTGATCTTCTCGATCACGGACGACAGGCCGTTGTTCGGGTTAACACCGATTTCCTGGAACAGCTCACCGTACTTGTCGAACAGCTCCTTGTAGAAAACCTTCACCGCGTGACCGAACACGATCGGGTGGGAGATTTTCATCATGGTGGCTTTCACGTGCAGGGAGAACAT
>NZ_DIHV01000106.1:0-2974 GCF_002420325.1 Marinobacter sp. UBA5687 | reverse complement strand
TTGAACCAGGAGTTCATCCAGCAGCGCGAATCGGTAAAAACCCAGATGCAGCAGGGCGTGAAAGATGCCAATACTCTGCTGAAGAGTATCGCTGAACTGAACCTGGCTATTTCTGAATCTCCGGGCCTGGCCCAGGGCAAGGAGCCCCTGGAGCTGATGGATAAGCGGGACGAGAAGTTGCGCCAGTTGTCTGAGCTGGTGAGCATTCGGGTAACGGAGGTTGAAGGCAGCCAGGTGAATGTGTCCCTGTCTAACGGTCTGGCTTTGGTTACCGGCGCCAACGCCGCAGAATTTGCGACCCGAAGCAGTGCGGAAGATCCCACGCGGCTGGAATTTACGCTCTCCAGTGGTGGGCGCACCCTGCTGGTGGATGAACAGATTCAGGGCGGAAAACTGGGTGGCTTGCGTGCCTTTGATGAAATGGCCCTGAAGCCCGCCTTCGATGAGCTCGGCCGGCTGGCGATTGCCATCTCCTCGGCCATAAACCATCAGCATGAGATCGGGATGGACCTCGAAGGCGATCTCGGCGGTAACTTCTTCAGTGATGTGAACAGCCTCGCCGTACAACGCAGCCGGGTGGTGCCGAACGGCAATAACGACCGCACCACCACCGGCCAACTGGCCGTTGAGATTACCGACAGTTCCCAGTTGCCGGCTGGTACCTGGGAGCTGCAGTTCAGTGGTGATGGGCGCAGCTACGAGTTGATCGATACCATCTCGGGCGACACGGTGAAACAGGGCCGGCTTCCAGACCCGGTGCAGTCTGAAATCAACATGCCGGGCTTTAACATTCGTGTTGAAGGTGGCGAATTCAACGCAGGTGACAAGTACCTGATTCAGCCCAGTCGCAATGCTGCCGAAAACATGCAATTGAACATTCGGCGGGAGGAGGATCTTGCTTTTGCCAGCCCCGTTCGTGCGAGTTCCGATGATGGCAATCTGGGCACCGGCACGATCAACCAGGGCAACATGCTTAATGTCCGTAATCCCAATACCGGTGCTTTGCTGGATGACTTCCAGAATTCCGGTCAGTTTGCAGATGGTCCGATTACCGTAACCTTCAGTAATGATGGTGCGGGCAATATTACCTATGAAGTTGCCAACGATAGCGGCGTACTGTTTACCAGTGCCGCGGTGGACAACGATGGGGATGGAACACCGGATGTCTATGATCCCCAGAAGATCAATCAGATTTTCAGTACTCGTCCGGAAGACGAATCCAATGGTCAGTATCGGGGGTTCGTTTTCGAGATAACAGGTGAGCCCGCAGACGGTGATGTATTCACCATCGACTTCAACCGCAATGGCGTTTCTGATAACCGAAACGCCGAGCTGATGGCGGCCCTTGGAACCAAGAATACCCTGAATGGCGGTTCCCAGAACTTTACCGAGGGCTATGCCGGCCTGGTAGAGGATATCGGGGTGAAAACCCGTCAGAGCCAGTTGGATAAAGATGCCGGTGCAACGCTGCTGGAGCAGTCCACCAATCAGCGAGAATCGGTCTCGGGCGTCAATCTGGACGAAGAGGCTGGCAAGCTGATTCAGTACCAGGCTGCGTACAATGCATCGGCCCAGGTTATGTCTGTGGCGCAGGATCTTTTTAACACGTTGCTGCAGAGCTTCCGTTAAGGCGAGGTGATGTCACATGATCAGAATATCATCACAACAGATTTTCTCCGGCGGCATTAATCGTCTGCAGGACATCAACAGCAACCTGATTGATACGCAGCAACAGCTATCGACCGGTAAGAAAGTGAACAAACCGTCGGATGATCCGGTGGCGGCCGCTCGCATTCTGAAGCTTGACCAGGAGCTTCAGCGTTCGGAAACCTATGGTCGGAATGCCAATCTTGCCGATAACCGCCTGAAGCAGGAAGAAAGCACCCTGGCCAGCGCCGTGGACATTATCCAGAGGGTGAGGGAGCTGACGGTTCAGGCCGGTAATGGTTCTCTGTCTGCCAATGATCGGCAGTCCATCTCTGCCGAACTCAAGGAGCGTCTGGGTCAGCTCGCCAATATTGCCAATACCCGGGATGCGTCAGGAGAGTATATCTTCAGTGGCTTCCAGGGTAGCACTCCCGCCTTTGCTCAGAATGACGATGGCAAATGGGTTTACCAGGGAGACGAAGGGCAGCGGGTTCTGGAAATTGATGACGGTGTGACCGTTCCCATCAGTGATCACGGTAAAGGCATCTTCGTAGACGTAGCCAAAGGGGTTTTCGCTAAAGGATCAACCTCTGTGGATGGATATATATCCGATCTCGAGTTTGTTGCACCCAAGGATATGACAGACGCTTTCAGCCCCAGGGTGCCTGACGATTTTGATATCGCCGTCACCGCCAATGGAGCGGGCGACCTGGAAATATCAGCCTCCTATACACGAGGTGGAACCACCTATCCTTTGGCCGTTGAGCCAGCGGGCGCCCTGGTTGGCGACGAGTTTCAGGTTGCAGGGGTGAAGTTAACGATTAACGATGCGCAGGATGGCGATACGTTTACGCTGGGCGTGAATGATAAACAATCTGTCTTTGGTACCATCGAGAACCTGATTGCCGGCCTGGACGGAATTTCCAAAACAACGCCCAAGAGCAGTGCCGAGTACGATGCGCTGATCGCCGAAACCCTGGTCAATCTCGATAACGCCCAGGAGTCGATCATTCTCAAGCAAACCGAGCTTGGTGGCCGGCTCAACGCAGTGGAGTCCACCACCGCGTTTCTTGAGGATTCGGAACTCTACACCAAAGAGATTCGTTCCCAGCTACAGGATGTCGATTACGCCGAGGCCATCAGCAACCTCAGTTTCCAGAGCTTCGTATTGCAGGCTGCTCAGCAGTCGTTTGCACAGGTTTCCCAGCTGTCCCTGTTCGATCGACTCTAATTCACTGTGCCGGCGGGTGATTTTTGCCTGCCGGCTGGTTGCTTTCGGGCTCTGGCTCAGTATAATCCCTCCCACTCTCCGATGGCGGCGTGGTGA
>NZ_DIHV01000037.1:0-7904 GCF_002420325.1 Marinobacter sp. UBA5687 | reverse complement strand
AGCTACGCCAGCTCACATTCGCCTGTTCAGCGAGGGCGGTATACTACGGATTTTTTTCCGGCCTTGCAACACCTTCACAAGCATTGCTTTCAACGAAATCGAACTCGTAACCGGTTTTCGCTTCAACCGCTTGAACCCATTCACTTTCTGCCATGGATTCAACCTCAAAAACGAGCGCGTATCCTAAACGATTTCGAGGGAACTTGGCCAGCACTACATTCAGATTTGCCTGTTTTTTTTCTGCCATTACCGATTGCGCAGCCTCAAGGGATTCGAACAGTCCCAGGGAAATGGCGTTACGGTACTCTCCACGGGAAACAATGTACGATTCCACGCCCTGAAGATAGAGCCCACGGAACTGGGCTCGCGCTGCTTCCGGCGGCTGCGGAGGAATCAATACCCAATGCAGGGGCGGTAACTCCTTCTCAACCTCAACAATGCCGACTCTATGCTTGAGACCGGCCGCCACATTCTCGGCGTCATCCCTCGCATCAAACATTCCGAGCGTTATCCGTAGACAACTCTCTTCCCGGGAGGGGCTCTCCATGGTCTCGGAAGCCACTTTCAGACTGGAGACACGTGGCAGGGTTCCAGATGAAACGCCAACATAACGGGATGGCTCGATCCAGGCCGGCACAAACCAAACAGCCAGATTGAGAGCTGCCAACAGAAACGCCAGCCACTTCATCACAGAACGCCCGCGCTGGCGATTCGCTCAAGACCGTCAAGCACCATACCCTCAACTACGTTTGCCTCAAGACCAAGGGCCTGCAAACGCCGGGCATCGCCACCGGTCAGATAGATCGCAGAGAGTCCAAAGGCTTTTGCATCGCGATGAATCCCCTGGACAAGGGCCTCGGTGAGCCAGGCCAGACCGTGGTTGACGCATTCGCCGGTCGATTGTCCCGGGCGGGTGTCGAGTTGCTCACTCTGCTCAAATCCAATTCGTGCCGCATCCACTTTCAGACTACGGCGCATCATCTGGAGCCCAGGAAGAATGTAGCCACCGAGGTGTCGCCCGCCGGCATTCACATAGTCCACGGTGACGGCGCTACCAGCATCGACAACGGCGAAAGAAGCCTTACACCTGACCCAGCCTGCCAGCATGGCATGCCATCGATCAGCCCCCATGCGCGACACATCCCCATAGGAATTGGACAGGCCATCGCGCGTCGACTCAGCCCAGCAATATTCAACAGGCACCTTGGCCCGGGCAAGCAACAGTTCATGAAGTTGCGCGCGGGCGCTTTCCGAGGCCACCGTCGACACCAGAATTCTTTCGATGTCAGACCAGTAGCCTGAAAGTCCTGTCAGGGGCTCAGCATCTGCCATGACCGCTGCCCCTTCAAGAGGGCCGCCTGTTCCAGTCAGTCGCCATTTCAGGCGGGTATTACCAGCGTCAATCAACAGAATCATTCAGACACCCGCAAACTGATATCGCCCGCCCGCACCGGTATTTCGCCCTCTGCTGTTTTCAGGAGGTAGTTTCCGGTTTCGTCGATACCGCCTCCCAGGCCCTTTAATTCACCGTCACGGGTGACGAGGGGCAGGCCGCTAAAGATGTCACGGCGCTGCCAGCGCTCCCGGAATTGCCGGAAGCCACCGGCCTCAAATTCCGTCACTGCTGCCAGAATGTGAGCAATCATCCCGGCAGCGAGTTGGTTGCGGACCCAGGCCTGGTCTGGCCAACGCTTGTCCAGGCTCGTCCAGGGCTGATCAACGTCTTCAGCTCGAGTCATATGCACGTTGATACCGATTCCTGCGATCACCTGAACACAACCTTCCTGGAGTTCGCCCTGGATTTCTACCAGGATCCCACCAAATTTCTGGCCCTGGGCAAACAGGTCATTGGGCCACTTGAGCCCTACCTCACCGCCCCCTACCTGCTCAATGGCATTGGCGACGGCAACGCCCAGGGCCAGACTGAGGCCATCCAGGGCCGAGAACCCACCTTTTATCGACAACCCAAGGCTCAGGTAGAGGTTCTGGCCCTTGGGGCTGGCCCAGTTCCGACCTCTTCGACCACGGCCGGACGTCTGACAGTCAGATAACACCACCGGGAGTGGCGCCGACGTCAGTAGGCGCGCAACCTCGGCGTTTGTGGAATCCACTTCATCCAGAACAGTGAGCTGTATCCGCTCTCGAACCGAAGCATTGAGCTGACCAAGAATGATGTCACGGTCAAGCAGGTCCAGTGCGGACACCAGCTGGTAACCCTGCCCGCGAATGGTCCGTATGTCAGTTCCGTCGGCGATAGCCTTGCGGATATGCTTCCACACCGCCGTCCGGGAAACGCCCAGCTTCTGGGCCAGCGATTCACCGGAATGGATTTCACGATCACTGAGCAGGGACAGCAATGCATTGGATTTCATCAATGAGCTTCCAGACTGGGAATAAACAAGCCCGGATTAAACAACAGGAGGGGATTGAAAAGCAAAGGGGCAGCACTGGCCTTACCCCTTTACCGGTCGCGACGTTAGGGGATAGGTGTCGCGGTCAGGTTTGCGCGAATATTCACGTTCTGCAGCACGGCGCCGAACACGGCGGTCTGGGCGCCACCCACAGGATGAACCAGATCGATATTATTTATGGTCAGTTCCTTGAAACGGGTTTCCGCCTTAACCGCGAATCCCAGTGGACGGTTCAGGCGATCAGCCTCAGAAGGAGAGGACACATACCGATAACCCTGGGGGGCCGAGGCATCCATAATCTTTTCATCTCCACGGGCGCCATTCACCCCCAGCGAGTCCGCTCCATTTTCTTTCTTCACGACTCGGGTCTGGTAAACGTCAACGGATAGATCGGTTTGAATACCGTAGGTATTGTCGTCGACGCCATCACCATCGAAATCACCACCGTCACTCGTGTAAATATTGTCCAGAACCAGGCGGGTTCCGGAACCATTCACGGCCCGCCCCTGGCCATCGACGGTCCGATTGGTTTCCCACAACAGCGAATTCCGCTTCTCGCTGCTCTGAGCACGGGCGAGGATGTTCTTCATCTCGATCGTGACACCTTCCTCTCCCCGCATTTCCCACTCACCGCCCGATGCCGAACAGGCCGAGGCCGAAGCACCAGCGCCACCCACACAGACGTTGCCGGCACCACCAGGCTTGATCAACGTCGTGCTCCCCTGTTCAAAACGCTGGATCTTCAAACGCCCAAGGCTCTCTCCATCGACACCATTACCGATCCGGACATTGCCGATATCCATGGTGCTCCAGGACTCTTCCGTTGCCAGCGCCAATCCTTCATCGGTAACATCCAGAGTCATGTTACGAACATGACCATCATAGGTCATATCGGTCAGCCAGAGACCTTTCTGGGGCTGCTCACCGTTACCTTCGTCATAAGGAGCGGCAATCACTGCAGCACGACCGTCACGAATGTGAATATCCGAATTAATTGTCAGGCCCTCACCGGACGCGCCACCGGCTCCGAGCGTCATGTGACCGTCCAGCGTAAAATCGTAGGCGGGATAGATGCCGAGCGCCAACAACAATTCTGTGCCACCCTGCAATGGCGCATCATCACTGCCAACGCGCATCCCATTAATACGGTAACCGGCCTCAAGCCCCTCAAAGCCAATTCTCAAACCGTCATAGAATCGGGTTCCACCCTGAACACCGTCACGGGTAACGTTCACGGTGATATCGCCCTGCCCCCAGGACTGAAGGCCGCTGATAATCACCCTGTTGCCGTCCTCGGTATAGCTCAGATCAGAAAGCCTTAGGCTCCACTGGGCAGCCAGCCTCAGGCCCTGGGCACCGGCATCGACATGGCCTCCGCCCTGCAGGTAGAGCGCATTGGTGTAGTTGCGACCACCAAATACCTGGTCTTCCAACAGAAAGCTCAGGTTGAAGGCCCCAAAGCTCTTACCAGCACCGCCAATCTCAATGGCTCCGACCTCAAACTCGCCTTCCATTCGCCCAAGCGTTAAACCCACTGCCGGTCGGCCGCGCCAATCCTCACCCACATCCAGACGAAGGTCCTGAATTCGGTAGGAACCAGTGATGTCTCTCAGGGCGAGTGCATGGCCATCATCGTGATAGAGGAAAGACGCGCTATGTATGGTTGTCTCGTTATCAAACCGCAATCCCTCCCCTGCGCGGCCTCCTGCGGATATACCGGTCGTTGAGGACAGTTCGTACTGGCCAGAGAGACCGCCATAGCTGGGCAGCAGGTCACCGTTACCATTGGTGCTACGGCCATAAATCGCAGGATCGCTGGAATATCGAATAGCACCGACCTGCCAACTACCATTTACTCTTGGAGCCGTCAGTTCCAGGGTCTGGCCCACCCGCTCCAGAGTTACTCCCAAGGCCTCAACGGACATCGTAATATCGTCCAGAAACACCGAATTACCGTTGGTTCTATAGCCCAGACGGCCTCCCGTCATGGTGTACGCGGAATCAAATTCATAGCCGGTTCCACCTGCGGTCTGCTGGCGCAGGCTCAAGGTGCCTTGAAGGCTATGATCAAAGAAAATCCCGCCCATACTGACACCGGGCGCGCCGGCCAGCCGGATGTCCGAGAATTCGACCCGCCGGTCTTCTACCAGGTATTCGAGATTCAGCGCAGAATCACTGCCGATATCGATCCTGGTCCGATGAAATGCGCCCTGGCCCGGCACTTCCGAGGAACCCACCCGCATGCCTTCCAGATGGACGCCTTTGTTATCGTCGTAATAGGAAAGCTTGTCTGCGGTCATGGTCAGGTCAGTTTCGATGGTAATCCCGCTCTGGCCTCGTATCTCAGACAGCGCCCGGTCATCAAGGCTCTGGAGATCTGCAGCGGTTATCATCGAATAGCTGCCCAGGCCCAGGACGACCGTACTCAGGGGCAGGATTCCGGAAAGCTTACGAGTCATGATGCCTCCTGGCTAAGGGGTTCCATCCGGAAAAACCAGAAGGTTACCCTGCATGATCACGTCCCCCTGCATTTCCACCGCAAAGATGTCGGTTTGCTGAAAGCCGGGGTCAGTTGGTCGTGGCGTGCTACTGGAAGCGATTCTGAACTGTACGTCAGAAAACCGGACAACATTTGGCAAGCCCAGCTCAATCACATCACGGTCAAAGAGTGCACCATCCCCCCCAAAGCCGGAATCGATCGAACGCACCCTCAGGGTCAGACCCTCAAAGGCGAACATCCCTCGAATTTCATCCAGTACCATCCATCCGCCATCCTGCTTCAGCCGATAGGCAAAGCGAGCACCGCATTTCTTATCTGCCTCATCACACCGGCCAAAGTAATTGTTCTGAACCGGACCTCCCATTTCGTTGATGCTGATGTCGCCAGACAGATAGATCCCCCCCTGGCCGGAGACATCAGCCAGGGCGTCGTCCCCGAGCGGCGACATCTCGGAATACGCCAAGGCGGGAAGCAGGGCCGCAAAGAGCAGGCAAAACCGGGTAGCTGAACAACAAGTCAGACGGATCATGGCGCCAAGTCCTTGGTTCTGATTTCCAGGTGCTGAATGAGCATTCCTTCGATGCGGGCGGAGCCAAAATCCCGGTCACCAACACCAAAGTTGCCAATCCGGAGATTGCTCCGGTATTCCGGATTGGTGTAATAGGCTTCATAGAAGTCCCAGGTTGCGGTATCGCTGCCATCCCGAAGCCCGTTTGCGGCAATCTGCCCGGGTGCCGGCGCAGCGATAGCATCTACCTCCAGCACGAAATTGCCCGTACCGTCGACATCAAAAAACACTGGCTGGAGCTCGTTACCGATCGCCAGTTGAAGGACAAAATCGGACATGGTGATGCGGGAGCCACACTCGCTGCCATCCTGAGTACAGGCGTTGATGGTTAGCTCCGGAGAGTAGAAGTTCAGCTTGAACTGGCCGGCCATTTGCTGGCGCGCGTCATCACCCCAGAGACGCAGGTAGCTGCCGTCAATCACGGCACTTTTCGCATGTATATTCAGGTTGGCAGAGCGGTCGTTGCCCACCGCGACATTCATCTGCATTCCCATATCGGCTCGCTCGCCGATCCAGGATTCAGTTGCGGGGCGGCTTGAACAGGTACCGCTTCCGGCAGCCGCTGAGCCACCCAGGCAATCGTAACCCTCGGCCGCACTGAGCATCGCGGGCGCGGCGATTTCCAACACCGATTTATCTCTGACCCCGATCGTGTTGCCGTCCACCACGTCAATTCGCCAGGGATGCAGCAAACGCCCCAGGTTGACCGGGGTCAGATTCTGACCATAGGCGGAATCAGCGCCCGCGATGTACAAGTGATTCACGGTGATATCCACGTCCTGCCCGTCCGTGCTTTTGATGCCCGTGATTCGGAATATACGGGCCTGGTTGCCATTGGCATCCGGCGCGTCGGTTCCATGGGAGAAGGTAAAGTTATCGAGAACCAGGCCTATGCCGGCGCCATCGATCTCGGACATCTCGGACTCATTAAGAGTCACCATCTCAGCCTGGAGGGGCAAAGACCACAAGAGCGCTAACGACAACATTGAAGTGCAGGGGAAGTTGCAGAACCCGAATCCTCTCATCAGAACAGCCCCCGACCACGGTCTATGTACTCAGTCCGATAACGGTCCGTGCCGTACAACGCCTCATTCAGGTTTACCTCGGTGGCGCCATTGGGGATATTGAAGAATGCGCCGGACGTCGCCCGAATAAAGTCCTCTACCGTGATGTCGGTTTTCTTGACGTCCTTCAGCCAATCCAGATCTTTGGTCTGAAACGAAATAAACGCACCATCGGCGGGACCGGTAATTCGCCGCTCACCATTGACCTCCTCAACCTGGCCAATCGGGAAACTGTTGTAAATATCCAGATCAAAGCAGGAGTCTATGCCCAGCACCATGCAATCCTGGGCATAGACATAGATGTCACCAGCACCACAGCTGAAGAAGGAACAATCCGGCACCTCAATCTCCGAACTGGATCCCCAGCCAATCAGGTTCTTCAGCGACCAGCGGGTGAATCCGGCGGCACCTTCAAGAACGAACTTTTCCCCGTTCGGAATACCGATATACTCCGCACGAATGGGATCAAGCTCGCCAATGCGCGGATCACCTTCCTCGCCATAGACCAGCTGCGCCTTGGTGGCGAGTGGACTGCCGGATTCGAGCAAAGGGGTGAGCAGAACAATCAACTGATCGAAGAAATTGCCGGTGGAGTTAGCCTCCCGCAATCCTTCACCTCGATCGATGATGTCGACATTGACGTTACCCGTCAGCGTTTCGATCTTGCCGGAGAGAATGCCCATGGACTCGCCAAAGCCAAGGCGAACACCTACCACCTCATTGGTGGTTTCATCAAAGGCAAACTCGAAGAACGGGCTATCGATCATGAACGGAACAATCTCATTCTCGCCATAGGCTGAGCCATCGGGGCGATATTGTCGCGGAGAATCAGGGTTCTTGCTGTAGTAGGCCTGGTTATTGATGTACCCGAGCGCAAAATCGCGGATCAGTACATCGGAAGAACCCTGCTTCTCACCCGCTCGCTCATATCGCCCCATCTCGAGAACATCAACATTGGTCTGAATTTCGATATCCATACCGAGATTGACACGGGTATAGGAGGTATTTTCGTTGGGATCGGGATGGTACTGGCGGTCTATGGAGACAAAGGCCTGACCTGTCACCTCGGACAGCTCGGTATCAGAAATGGGCTGCAAATCTGCATGGGCAGCCGAAGACAGCACCATGGACAGCGCGAGGAATAGTCTTTTACGTGTACTCATAGCCATACCTGCCCGCCGTTTTTTGTTATTGACGGCAATGATCGAATGACTGATGAGTGTCTCTGAAGCTGGCTTTTTAGTCTTTTTTTCTGCCAGTCTTGAGGGAATGCTAACGCTATTTACCGAGCGTAACTGTGCGCCTGATCACAGGGTCATATCTGCTCGCTTTCCTGCAGGCAATAAAAAACCCCCGGCAGC
>NZ_DIHV01000074.1:0-17128 GCF_002420325.1 Marinobacter sp. UBA5687 | reverse complement strand
CCGAGACTGGCCGAACTGACCAGGCCCGGCGGGGATCTGGTACTGTCCGGCATCCTGTTCAATCAGGCCCGCGACGTGATGGAGGCCTATGAGCCCTGGTTCATCATGGACGAGCCGGAACAGAAAGAAGACTGGATACGCCTCACAGGACGGCGCAAGGACGGATGACGACACAGGCGTTTATGTCTAAACTGCCTCCATCGTAGTGATCGACCAGAGATCGAGCTTTCAGGAACGAAGCATGACCCAGAGCAGCCTGCAGACCCAATGCCCCAACTGCGAAACCCGTTTTCGAGTAACAGACGAACAGCTGAGCGTCGCCAGGGGCAAGGTACGCTGCGGGAACTGCATGAAGATTTTCAATGCGGTCGAACATCAGGTGGTCTCCGGCAAGGATAAAGCCGGGACCAGCCAGCCACCCTCGAAATCCGCTCCTGAAACCGAAGCAGCAAAGCCCAGCCGGTTCGACGATGAAGAAGAACTGATCTTTGCTGACAACCCCGAAGAAGATGCCACCGAAGGCCGCTATGCCGGCAGCAAACTGACGTTCTCAGATGATGAGCTCAGCGACAGCTTCCGCAATTTCGACGAGCCCGAGGAATCCGGCTTCAGCGACGACGACCTGACGCCGGAAAACCAGAATATCGACGAGAGCTGGGCCGAAGCCATGCTCAACGACGACGAGCCCGCGAAGCCATCGGCTCAACCAGAATCAGCGAAGCCTCAGCGCCCTGCCCCGGCGCAGCCCGAACCGGAACAGGAATCGCCTCAGACGTCCCCTGCTGCCGAAACACGGCCGGAGCCGCTTCGCCGTGAGGACAGCGAGTCCGATGAAACAACCCTACCCGCCAAGGAGACCTCTTCAGCGGAGCCGTCCACGGAACCGGATATCACGGACCTCAGCCTGGCGGATGACGATCGCGTGGGCGACCCGATTGTCAGCCGTACCCGCAAGCAAGCGGCGCCAGACACCCTCTACCATGACCTGCGACGGGATCCTGTGTCCGTCGGTAACGGCGGAGGCCGGCTCAGAACCGTATTCTGGGCACTGGCGGTGCTGTCCCTGTTGGGCGTACTGATTGCCCAGGTTACCTGGTACCAGTTTGACCGGCTTTCTGCTATCCCCCAGCTCCGACCGTTCTACGAGAAGGGCTGCGAGATTGCCGGATGCGAACTCAACCCCCTGGTGAATGTCGAGGCTATCCAGAGCCGTAAACTGGTGGTGCGTACCGACCCGGAGAACCGGGATCAACTCATTGTCGATGCCGTGATTCTCAACCGCGCCGGCTTTGAGCAGCCGTTCCCGGCGATAGCTCTGACCTTCTCCAACCTCAATGGCGATGTAGTGGCACAAAGCACCTTTACGCCAGAAGAGTACCTGGCCGGTGAGGCCGCAGAACTTGCCAGCATGCCGGTAGAGACGCCGGTGCGGATCGCCATCCGGATACGCGACCCCGGGCGGGATGCCGTCAACTACAACCTGAGCTTTCGTCCCTGGGCGCCTTGATGCGAATCAATAGCCTTCGGGCCGACAGTTGACAGCGCAAAAGTCAACCAGAAAGCGCGAAAAATAATCAATTTTTTAACGCTTTCGCCCCTTCAATCAGCTTGCCCCCGGCGGTATCATTACCGCCCTTCGGAGACCGGAGCGGTCAGAAATTGAACAACCGCTCCAGCCGAATTTTGCTTAACCCGCTGTGACACGGACTCAGATCATGCTGCCAACGGCAAAAATCGGGCCGTACAC
Source organism: Marinobacter sp. UBA5687 (assembly GCF_002420325.1). Taxonomy (NCBI): domain Bacteria; kingdom Pseudomonadati; phylum Pseudomonadota; class Gammaproteobacteria; order Pseudomonadales; family Marinobacteraceae; genus Marinobacter; species Marinobacter sp. UBA5687. The sequence goes on along the minus strand of NZ_DIHV01000074.1, from coordinate 15,381 downwards.
CCTGCCCAACCCGCTGATTGTTGCACCCATGGCCGGTGTAACCGATCGCCCTTTCCGGCTTTTATGCCGACGAATGGGGGCCGGGCTGGCGGTATCGGAAATGGTCATAGCGGACAGCAAGCTCTGGCATACGCGTAAATCCCGGACTCGCCTGAATCACGAAGGCGAACCGGAACCCAGATCGGTCCAGATCGCCGGCGGCGACCCCGAGATGCTGGCCGACGCCGCCCGGCAAAACGCTGAATTCGGTGCTCAGATCATCGACATCAACATGGGGTGTCCGGCCAAGAAAGTCTGCAACAAGGCCGCCGGTTCGGCCCTGATGAAAGACGAGAAGCTGGTGCGGGAAATTCTGGAAGCCGTGGTGAAGGCGGTGGATGTGCCGGTGACCCTGAAAATGCGAACCGGCTGGGACAGAGACAATCGCAATGCTCCGGTCATCGCCAGGATGGCGGAAGATGCCGGCATTCAGGCTCTGGCCGTACACGGCCGTACCCGCGCAGACAAATACAACGGCGACGCGGAGTACGACACCATCGCAGAGGTCAAGGCCAGCGTTGGCATACCGGTGTTCGCCAACGGCGACATTACCACGCCGGAGAAGGCCAGGCAGGTACTCAGCCATACCGGTGCCGACGGCTTGCTGATTGGCCGGGGTGCCCAGGGCCGGCCCTGGATTTTCCGGGAGATTCTTCATTATCTGGAAACCGGAGAACACCTGCCCCAACCGCCCATGGATGAAGTAGAGCGCATTCTGGCCGGGCACCTGGAAGAACTGCACCGTTTCTACGGCGAATTGATGGGCGTGCGTATCGCCAGAAAACACGTGGGCTGGTATCTGCAGTCCCATGATGACAGCAAACAGTTCCGACAACGCTTCAACGCCATCGATGATGCGCTGGAGCAGAAAGACAGCATCGCACAGTATTTTGCAGGCTTACGAAATGGAGAGGTATTCGCAGCATGACCGCTGAGACTTTGGCAAATCAATCCCTAAGCACCCCGGCCAACGATGATCTGCATCAGTTGCACACGGTAAACCACAGCGGCAACAGCGTCACCCTGCGTGACAGCGTAGAAGTTGCCCTGAAGAACTACTTTGAGCAACTCGATGGCGCGCCGGTTACCGACGTGTACCAACTGGTACTGTCAGAAGTGGAAGCCCCGCTGCTGGAGCAGGTGATGAAATACACCCGCAACAACCAGACCAAGGCCTCCACCATGCTCGGACTGAATCGCGGCACCCTGCGCAAGAAACTCAAGCAATACGGTCTGCTATAATCAGACCTGACCCCACAAGGGCCTCCCGGATGCGTTCGCGAGGCCCTTGTTATTTGCACCCAGGCTTACAATCCGGCTTATCTGACCAGCGAAGAAAGTGACCCATGGCAAACCAGGCAAACACCCCCGTCCGTCGCGCCCTGATCAGCGTGAGTGATAAAACCGGCATCGTCGATTTCGGCCGTGCCCTCACCGAACGCGGCGTCGAGCTGCTCTCCACCGGCGGAACCTTCCGCCTGCTCAAGGAAAACAACGTACCGGTCACCGAAGTGTCCGATTACACCGGTTTCCCGGAAATGATGGATGGCCGGGTCAAAACCCTGCACCCGAAAATCCACGGCGGCATTCTGGGCCGGCGTGGCACCGACGATGCCATCATGGCTGAGCACGGAATCAATCCCATCGACATGGTGGTGGTGAACCTGTATCCGTTCGAGGACACCGTGGCCAACCCGGACTGCGACCTGGCCACAGCCATTGAAAACATCGACATTGGCGGCCCCACCATGGTTCGTGCCGCCGCCAAGAACCACAACGATGTTGCCATTGTCGTGAACGCCTCCGACTACAACCGCGTTCTGAAAGAACTGGCGGACAACGACGGCGAGCTGACCTACAGCACCCGCTTCGACCTGGCCGTGAAGGCCTTCGAGCACACCGCCGGCTACGACGGTGCTATTGCCAACTATCTGGGCGGGCGCACCCCGGATAACGACAACGCCGACTTCCCCCGCACCTTCAATGCCCAGTTCGTGAAAGTTCAGGATATGCGCTATGGCGAAAACCCGCATCAGCGCGCTGCCTTCTACGCCGAGCGCCACCCGAAGGAAGCCTGTGTCGCCACCGCAAAACAGCTTCAGGGCAAGGAACTGAGCTACAACAACGTCGCCGACACCGATGCGGCGCTGGAGTGCGTCAAACCCTTCGCCGACCCGGCCTGCGTCATCGTCAAGCACGCCAATCCCTGTGGCGTGGCCATCGGTGCCGACATACTACAGGCCTACGACCTGGCCTTTGCCACCGACCCGACGTCGGCCTTTGGCGGCATCATCGCCTTCAACCGTGAACTGGATGCGGCGACCGCCAAGGCCATTGTGGATCGCCAGTTCGTGGAAGTGATTATCGCCCCGAGCGTTGCGCCGGAAGCAGTCGAGATTGTTGCCGCCAAGAAGAACGTACGCCTGCTGGCCTGCGGCGAATTCGACGGTGAACGCGCCCAGACCATGGACTACAAGCGCGTCACCGGCGGCCTGCTGGTGCAGGATCGCGACCTGGGCATGGTGGCCATGGAAGACGTGAAAGTGGTCACCGAACGCCAGCCCACCGAGCAGGAACTAAACGACCTGCTGTTCGCCTGGGAAGTGGCCAAGTACGTTAAATCCAACGCTATTGTCTATGCCAAAGCCGGTCGCACCATCGGCGTCGGCGCCGGCCAGATGAGCCGCGTCTACAGCGCCAAGATTGCAGGCATCAAAGCCGCCGACGAAAACCTGGAAGTGAAGGGTTCCGTCATGGCGTCGGATGCATTCTTCCCGTTCCGTGACGGCATCGACGCCGCGGCCGAAGCCGGCATTACCGCCGTGATTCAGCCAGGCGGCTCCATGCGCGACCAGGAAGTGATCGATGCCGCCAACGAGCATGGCATTGCCATGGTCTTCACCGGCATGCGCCATTTCCGTCACTGATCGAAGAACTCAGGAGTAACACATGAACATTCTGGTTATTGGCAGTGGCGGACGTGAGCACGCCCTGGCGTGGAAAGCCGCCCAGTCACCGCAAGCGGATAAAGTGTTTGTCGCACCGGGTAACGCCGGCACCGCCCGGGAACCGAATCTGGAAAACGTCGACCTGGACGTCATGGACCTGGACGGCCTGGCCAACTTCGCCGAGCAGAACAACGTCAGCTTGACCATCGTTGGCCCGGAAGCCCCGCTGGTGGCTGGCGTGGTGGACAAATTTGAAGCTCGCGGCCTGCGCATCTTCGGTCCCAGCGCTGGCGCCGCCCAGCTGGAAGGCTCCAAGGCCTTCACCAAGGACTTCCTGGCCCGCCAGAAGATTCCCACCGCCGACTACGCCAATTTCACCGATGTCGACGAGGCCCTCGCCTACGTGCGTGAAAAAGGCGCACCCATCGTGGTCAAAGCGGACGGCCTGGCCGCCGGTAAAGGTGTAATCGTCGCCATGACCCTGGCAGAAGCCGAAGATGCCATCCGCGACATGCTCGCAGGCAACGCCTTTGGCGATGCCGGCAGCCGCGTGGTGGTGGAAGAGTTTCTGGACGGCGAAGAAGCCTCCTTCATCGTGATGGTCGACGGCAAGAACGTACTGGCCATGGCCACGTCCCAGGACCACAAGCGCGTAGGCGACGGCGACACCGGCCCCAACACCGGTGGCATGGGAGCTTATTCTCCCGCCCCGGTGGTCACTGCCGATGTGCACCAGCGGATCATGGACGAGGTGATCTACCCCACGGTCAACGGCATGGCGGCGGAAGGCCACCCGTACAAGGGTTTCCTGTACGCCGGCCTGATGATCGATACCAGCGGTGCACCCAAGGTCATTGAGTTCAACTGCCGCTTTGGCGATCCGGAAACCCAGCCGATCATGCTGCGCATGAAGTCCGACCTGGTGGAACTGTGCCAGGCCGCCGTGGATGGCAAGCTGGACGCGTGCGATTCCGAGTGGGATGAACGCGCCTCTGTCGGCATTGTACTCGCTGCCGGTGGCTATCCCGCCAGCTACGACAAGGGCGATGTCATCTCCGGCCTGCCGGACGGTGAAACAGAAGGTGAGAAGGTCTTCCACGCCGGCACCAAACTCAACGGCGACGACGTAGTCACTGCCGGGGGCCGCGTGCTCTGCGCTACCGCTCTGGGTAACACCGTCACCGAAGCCCAGCAACGGGCCTATGAGCTGGCAAAGAAAATCAGCTGGAACGGCATGTTCTACCGCAACGACATTGCCTACCGGGCCATTGCCCGGGAGCAGAGCTGAGGCTCCGGCTCGTCGAGTAACAGCGTCAGCCCGGTCATTGACCGGGCTTTTTTATGGGTTAGTGTTGGCATTCAATAATAGTCATAACGAAAAGGAGTTCCCTGTGCGCCGTACTCACCTGAAGCTGTTCCTGCTGCTGACCGTTACCCTGCTGGTCAGCGCCTGCTCCCGCCAGAGCATCTACGAAAACGCCATAGACTGGGAACGCTCAAGCGCCGGCCTGAAGGCCGCACAGGTCACCGTTGGCGATCTGGACATTGCCTATCTTCGCAGTGAAGAACCGGTCGATGGCGACACTCTGGTTCTGATCCACGGCTTCGGCGCCAACAAGGATAACTGGACCCGTCTGGCCAAAGAGTTCCAGGGTGAGTTCAACATCTATGCCCTCGATCTGCCAGGCCATGGCGACAGCAGTAAACCCCTGGACATCGGCTACCGTTTTGAGGATCAGGTAGATTACGTCCACCAGATACTGAAGGAACTCGGGGTGGAACGCTTCCACATGATGGGCAACTCCATGGGCGGTGCCATCACTGCCCTCTACGCTGCCACCCATCCAGAACAGGTTCACACAGCCGTACTGTTCGACCCTGCCGGTATCTTCGAATATGAAAGTGAGCTGGTGGACCTGGTCATGGATGGCGACAACCCGCTCATCCCGAAACGGGAAGGCGATTTCGACCGCCTGCTGGACTTCGCTCTGGAAAAACGCCCTTTCGTGCCCTGGCCGATCTTTGATGTGATGGAAGAAAAGGCCATCGCCAACCGGGAAGTCAACGAAGTCATTTTCCGGGCCATCCGAGACACCGGCTTCGAGCCGGATTTCCGCAACGCCATCACCAACATCCAGGCGCCGGTTCTGGTGGTCTGGGGCAAACTCGACCGGGTAATTGACTATCGCAATGCCGATGTCTTTGTCGAAGCTATCCCGAACGCGCGCAAGGCCATTCTCGATGATATCGGCCACGCGCCGATGGTGGAGGCGCCGGAGGAATCGGCAGCCCTGTTCCGGGACTTTCTTGCCGACCGGCAGCCCTGAAACCATTCGCCACTACAGCTAGGCCCGAAAAAAAGGTAGGCTTCAGAGCTTTGGATTCCGTCGTCAGAAGATTCGCCCATGCCTGAAGCCATCTGGATAAGTTTTGCCTTTGTTATCGGCCTTCTCGTCAAGGGAATCGGTTTGCCTCCGCTGGTTGGCTATCTGGCCGCCGGCTTTGTGCTCAGCGGCCTCAGCGCAACTACCAGCATCACTGCAGAGCCCACCGATGTACTGGCCCACATTGCTCATCTTGGCGTTTTGCTGCTCTTGTTTACAGTCGGCCTGAAGCTGAAGCTACGCTCCATTGTCAGCCCGGAAGTCATCGGCGGCAGTCTGCTCCACTTCGCGATTACCTGTGTGGTGTTTGCCCCCGGCCTCTACCTGCTTTTTGACCTGGACTGGACAACGGCCCTGATGCTGGCGATCGCCCTGTCCTTTTCCAGCACCGTACTGGCCGCCAAGGTACTGGAAAGCAAACGGGAACTCAGAGCCTTCCACGGCCGGGTCGCTATTGGCATATTGATTATGCAGGATCTGATTGCACTGGTGGTGATGAGTCTCGCGGCCGGCAAAACACCCTCAGAATGGGCTGTCATTGTATTCGGCCTTCCGTTGCTCCGGCCGCTGCTTTACAGGCTGCTGGATGCCAGCGGGCACGACGAACTGCTGGTACTGCTCGGGCTTCTGCTGGCCCTGGTGGTTGGTGGCCTTGGGTTTGAGGCCGTGGGTCTGAGCTCGGAATTGGGTGCATTGGTGTTCGGTGCCATGCTGGCCAACCACCCCCGTTCCCAGGAACTGGCCAAGTCCCTTTGGAGCGTGAAAGAAATCTTCCTGGTCGGTTTTTTCCTGCAGATCGGCATTGACGGCCTGCCAGACCAGCAGGCTCTGATCTTTGCGGCAGTAGCAGCCTTGCTCTTGCCACTCAAAGGCATCCTGTTCTACTTCCTGCTGCTGGCTTTCCGCCTGCGGGCTCGCAGTAGCTTCCTCACCTCGCTGTCACTCACAAACTACAGTGAATTCGGGCTCATTGTCGCCAGTGTTGCCCTGCCAGAATGGCTGGTTCCGCTGGCGATATCGGTTTCCCTGTCGTTTGTATTTTCGGCGCCGCTCAACCGGTTTTCCCACAGTATTTACGAGCATGTTGCCCACAAGCTGGTTCGTTTCGAGAGTCAGAAACGTCATCCTGATGAGCAACCTATCTCGCTGGGTACTACACGGGTTCTGGTGATGGGCATGGGGCGAACAGGCACTGCGGCTTACGATTGGCTTGCGCCCCATGAAACGCGAATCATGGGGATCGACTCAGACCCTGCCAAAACCGAGAAACACCAGAAAGATGGGCGCAATGTCGTCTTTGCAGACGCCGAAGACACCACCTTTTGGGAAGGTCTGCACATGCCGGAACTCAACTCGGTGGTACTGGCAATGAGTGACATCGAAGGCAAGCTTATCGCCGCGCGGATGCTGCGCAAGCTCGGCTTCGAGGGCTATATCGTGGCGCACACCATGTATGCCGATGAAGCCTTAAAAATTCGCGAAGCCGGCGCCAATGATGCCTACCTCACGATGAGTGAGACCGGCGTGGCCCTGGCAAGTCACCTTATGGACAAATCAGGAATTCAGGCGGCGCAGGTGCGGAACCCGGTGTAAACATCACTGCGAAACGGCAGATACGCCTGCCGGTAGGTGCCACGGATCAGGTTGGATGAGGTGGCACAGCTGCCGCCCTTGGTGACTTTGTGCGTGGCAAACTGCAGGGTCGACATGAACGGGTACATATCTACCTTGAAGCCGTCATAGGGCAGGAACTCGTTGCTGGTCCATTCCCACACCGAACCCACCATCTGCCGGCAGCCAAACGGGCTATCGCCGGCCGGGTAATCCGACACCGGGTTGCGAGCCATGGTCCGGGCATCCATATCCGCCCGCACAGCATCCGGTGACTCATTACCCCACGGAAAACGCCTGAACGGCTCACCGGGTTTATTGCCCAGCGCCGCCACGTCCCATTCATACTCGGTCGGCAACCGCCGCCCGGCCCAGGTACAGAAGGCTTCCGCCTCCCAGTAGCTGACATGGCTAACCGGGGCGTCTGGCTGCAACGGCAGCCAGCGATCAAACACCCGCTCCTGCCACTGTTCGTCATGCCAGCGCCAATACAGCGGATGCCGGGGCAACCGCATCATTGGCTCGTTTACCCCATGGACCAGACTGACGTCCTGCTCGGTTTCCAGCCACTTGCGGCCGCCGAACGACCAGAGTTCGGGACGCCTGTAACCATCATCGTCTACAAACGCCTGGAATTCCCGGTTGCTCACCAGCGTGCGACTGATGGCAAACGCCGGCAGCTCTACCTCAAAACGGGGCTTCTCGGCATCAAAGGCAAAGTCTTCGGTCGCGTACTGTTGCGACTCACCGGGCATGCCAATAACCCAGCGACCGGCCGGGATCTGAGCATCACCGCTGATCGACTCGCCCGGAGCAGGCCGATCACCTTTGTAATCCAAAGGCGCCGGATAGCCGACTGTCTGCCGACACCAGATGAGCGACTCGATGTGCATGTTCTGGTGGTAGATGGCGTAGCGGTACAGGTACAGCTCCCGGTCAGTGAGCTCCCGGGACTGAATCCGCTCCGCGACCCGGTCGTAGATGGTATTGAAATACTGAAGCGTGGCCTCCCGGCCGGGAAACAGATCACGGCGCCAGCGATCCTTGTGATCGACATGGAATGAATCCCAAAGGTCATCCATGGAGGGATCGTAGCTCGGTGTTCCGTCCAACAGGTTGAAGACAAAGACCTCGTAGAAAAACGCTGAGTGGCCCATTTCCCAGAGTGGCGGATTCACACCCGGATGATACGGGACCTCGAGCTTGTCTTCCGGTAACGACACAATCAGGCTCTCGGTGCGGACGCGAGCCTGTTCCAGTTCATCCAGAAGCTCTTTTTTGTTCATGGTTAGACCTTATCTCTCTCAGCCTGAAACCTCGGTGCAGGAGCAAGTTCCGAGAGGCTTTCCAAAAAGCGCTCCTGCCGGCACATCCATGTGTCGCTTATGTTCCGCCATCCATGGCTCCACAAATTTTTGGAAAGCCTCTCGGAACTTGCTCTTCATACGTCTTAGATAGACGAGAGTATCAAACAAAAAACCGCCGCCGGTAGTCACCGACGACGGTTATCTCTTTATGACGACGATAGCCTGCCCCGATTCAGCTCACTCGCAGTTGGCAAGCAGGGCGCAAAAACTGCGATCAGGCGGCTTTGCGTTTGCGCCGCCAGTCCGCCAGGTCTTCGATCAGCTTGTAGAACAAGGGCACGAAGAACAGGGCCAGGGTACTGGCCACCAGCATGCCGCCAACCACCACGGTACCGATTTCCTGCCGGCTCACGGCACCCGCGCCGGTACTGAATGCCAGCGGCAGGGAACCCACGATGAACGTCAGCGCGGTCATCATGATCGCCCGGAAGCGCTGACGGGCTGCGGTGCTGGCGGCCTCGAACGAACTCATGCCCGTTTGCCGGTTCTGGGCGGCGAACTCAACGATCAGAATCGCGTTTTTCGCCGCCAGGCCAATCAGCACCAGCAACCCTACCTGGAAGTAGATGTCGTTGGGGAAGCCACGCAACAGCGAGGCCAGTGCCGCCCCGAATACCCCGAAGGGCACCGCGGTAGCCACTGCCACCGGCAGACCCCAGCGCTCGTATTGGGCGGCGAGGATCAGAAACACCAGCAGCAGCCCCATGCCAAAGGCGAGGGTGCCGGAGTCCGCAGAGTCCTGCAGCTGATAGGCTTCACCGGTCCAGCCCAGCAACGTGTTTCGGTCAAACTGCTGATTGGCGACTTCCTGCAGCGCGGTCAGGGCTTCGCCCGTGGTGTGGCCCGGCGTCGGGTCCGCAAGCAGTTTGGCCGCGGGGTAGACGTTAAAGCGGTTCAGGATGTCCGGTCCGCTCACCCGCTCCAGCTCCACGAGTGAGCTCAGGGGAATCATCTCCCCGTAGGAGGAACGCACAAACACCTTGCGCAGGTCATCCGGGTGGCTTCGGAATTCGCCTTCAGACTGCAGTGTCACCTGCCAGTTTCGCCCCTGCAGGGTAAAGTCGTTTACATACAGGCCGCCAAACGTGCTCTGCATGGTGGTGAAAATCTGATCCACCGGCACACCTGCCGCCTGGGCCTTCTCCCGGTCAACAATCGCCTGATAGCGGGGAATACCGGTATCCAGGGTCACCCGGACGTTGGTCAGTTCCGGGCGCTGGTTGGCGGCCTGGGTGAACCGGTCCGCCATCGCCTTGATCTCGGAAGGTGTGCGGCCACCACGGGCCTGGATGTAACCTTCCACACCGCCGGTGGTCGACAGCCCCTGGATCGGCGGCGGGGTGAAGGCAATGACAAAGGCTTCGGGCATACCAAACCCGATACCCATAATCTTGTTGGCAATATCGGCCGCGCCCTGGCCTTCGCCTTCCCGCTCGGCCCAGTCCTCCAGCGTGACGAACGCGACACCGCTGTTGGTACGCAAGGCACTGGAAATAATGTCAAAACCGGCAAAAGCGACAACGTCTTTCACCTCAGGCAGCTGCAGCATGTTCTGCGCCAGCTCGTCCCGGGTGGCTTCGGTGCGGCTGAGAGATGAGGTGGCCGGCAATGAATAAGCCGTCAGCACAAAGCCCTGGTCCTCCTGGGGGACCAGCCCGGACGGCATCTTGTTGAGCAGGAAAACGGTGCCACCGATCATGGCTGCGAACAGCAGTACGCCGATCACGGCGTGGCGCAGTAGCCAGTCCACAACCGCCGAAAAACCGTTGGTGAGCTTGTCGAAACCGGCATCGAACCAGCGGAATACGGTGAGCTGTTTGCCTTCATGGCCGAGCAACAGGGCGCACATGGCAGGCGTCAGCGTCAGGGCGACGACACCGGAGATCACCACAGATACGGCAATGGTGATAGCAAACTGCCGATAGAGTTCACCACTGAGCCCACCCAGGAACGCAACCGGTGCAAACACCGCCACCAGCACCAGGGTGGACGCCACCACGGCTCCGGATACCTGGCTGACCGTGGTCACGGCGGCATTGTAGGGCGACATGCCCTCTTCCTTGATCAGCCGTTCTGCGTTCTCCATGATGATGATGGCGTTATCCACCACCACACCGATGGCCAGTATCAAGCCAAACAGGGTCAGCAGGTTGACCGAGAACCCCATGGCCTGCATGCCGGCAAACGTGCCCACCAGGGATACCGGAATCGCGATCAATGGAATCAGCGTGGCATTGAAATGCTGCAGGAACAGGAAAGTCACCACAACCACCAGCAGAACCGCAACGATGAAAGTCGAGATCACCTCCTGAATGGAGATATCAATGAAGCGGGTGGTGTCGTAGGGTACATTGTATTCGAGGCCTTCCGGGAAACGGTCGGCAATTTCCTTCATGGCTTCGTTCACCGCTTCCGCAGCATCCAGCGCATTGGCGCCCGGCTGCAGATACACACCCATCGGCACCGTGGCTCCGCCGTTGTAGATGGCGGCGAAATCATAGTTCTGGGCGCCCAGCTCTATCCGTGCCACATCTTTCAGGCGCAACGACGCGCCCTGATCATCACTGCGAAGAATCACTTCGCCAAATTCTTCCGGGCTGGTGAGCCGGCCCGGAGCGGACACGCTGAAGGTGAACGCCTGGCCTTCCGGCGCCGGCTCTGCCCCTATCCGGCCAGCGGCAAACTGGGCATTCTGGGCCCGCAGGGCGCCAGCCACATCCGCCGGTGTCAGCTCAAACTGCGCCAGTTTGTCCGGGCGCAGCCAGATACGCATGGAGTAATCCTGGGCGCCAAACAGCGAGGCGTCCCCGATGCCGGGCAGGCGTACCAGCTCATCCAGCACGTTCAGCAGCGCGTAGTTGGAAATCTCCACCACGTCCATGGAGTTGTCCGGTGAGGACAGGGTAATCACCTGCAGGATTGAGGTGGAACGGGATTCCACCTTCAGACCCTGGTCCCGGACGGTCTGGGGCAACCGGGCCAAAGCCTGCTGCACACGGTTGTTGACGTTGATCGTAGCCTGGTCCGGATCGGTGCCGATTTCAAACGACACCGTCACTCGAAAGCTGCCGGAGTCGGTCGCACTGGACTCCATGTAGATCATGTCGTCCACGCCGTTGATTTCCTGCTCAAGCGGTGCCACCACCGAATCGGAAATCACATCGGCACTGGCTCCCGGGAAGCGGCCGTCCACCACCACCTGAGGCGGCACCACGTTGGGGTACTGTTCTACCGGCAAACCCAGCAGGGCCAGCGCACCACCGAGGGTAATGATGATCGAGATAACCGAGGCGAAAATCGGCCGGTCGATGAATGTTCTCAGCATCAGTTGGCCTCCTCCGGGCTATCCGGATTGGTGACGTTAACGGCGGCGCCATCACGGAGGTTCACCAGGCCACTGACAATATAACGATCACCCTCATCCAGGCCGCTCAGGAGGATCTGCCGGCCATCACTCACCGGCCCAAGCTCCACCTCCCGGACCCGGGCTTTGCTGTCGTCATCAACCACATAGACCACAGGGCCATTCTGCCCCTGGGTTACCGCCCTCTCAGGCACCGTTATCACATCGTCAAAACTCTGCAGTTCCACCCGTACCCGGACAAACTGCCCTGGCACAATCACATGCTCCGGATTCGGGAATACGGCTCGGGCCGACACCGTGCCGGTGCGGGGGTCGAGGGTTGAGGCGGTAAAGTCGATGCGGCCATCCAGGCCGTATTCGCTGCCGTCCGCCAGAACCAGGCGCGCCGAGACATTCTGTTCCTGGTCTGCCCGCACCATGCCCTCACGGGCAGCACGGCGAATGTTGGCGTCGTTTTCCGGCAGTGCAAAGCGAACGTGAACCGGATCCAGCTGAACAATAGTGGTCAACAGAGTGCCGGTATCGATCAGGCTGCCTTCGGGAAAATCCTCCAGACTGGTCACGCCACTGATCGGCGCCGTGACATCGGTGTACCCAAGATCCAGTTCGGCCTGGGCCACGCCGGCATTGGCCACGGCCAGATTGGCGCGGGCCAGTTCCAGTGCTGACCGCGCCGAGTCACGATCCCGTTCACTGACGGCGTTGCGCTCAAACAGCGAGGAAATACGGTTCCATTCCCGTTCCGCCTGCTGGACATCCGCCTCGGCAACCTGGCGCTGGGCCCGGGCTCGCTGCAGTGCTGCCGCTGCGGGCTTGCGGTCGATACGGAACAAGGCATCGCCTTCCCGCACCATCTGGCCTTCTTCGTATAGCCGCTGTTCCAGAATGCCGCTGATGCGGGCCCGGACTTCAACCTCCCGTGCACCCCGGGCACGGCCGGCATAATCCTGCCTCACAGTGACATCGGCCGGCTCCGCCTGTTGCACCACCACCGCCGCTGGAGGCATGCCGCCCGCGCCGGCCTGCTGGCCCTCGCCATCCTCACTGCTGCACCCCGTTAGCATCAGCAGTATCGACAAACCAGCAAAAAGCAGTCCCTTGCGGGCGTTAGGGCGATGAGACATTTCAACGGGCATGGCGCGCTCTCCTGAACACCGAAACAGATCGTGTCATCAATTATGTAAATGTGTCCGGGCCAGCCAGCCCGGAGTGGCAATCGGTAAGATCAGGCAAGATACATTCATCCATGTATGTATGTAAACTGTCTTCAGGTATACTTACGTAGTTCCCGCAAGCGGTTCATACCCTGACGGGCCGGGACAAAGCCGGCGCAACACACCACCGGAAGACTTCATCATGGCGAGAAAGACAAAAGCCGAGGCGGAAGCCACCCGCGAATCCCTGCTCGATGCCGCCGAGAGCATGTTCATGGAGAAAGGCGTTGCCCGGGCATCGCTGGAAGAAATTGCCCGTACCGCCGGTGTAACCCGGGGCGCGGTCTACTGGCACTTCCGCAACAAGCAGGACATCCTGGATGCCATGCTGGAGCGGGTTCGCGCGCCCCTCGGCGAAATGCTCGATGAAGCGGCCATCAGCCAGGACAGCCTGACCAACCTGAAGCATCTCTGCGTTATCGCTCTCAGCAAGCTGGCCGAAGACGAACAGTACTTCCGGGTGTACTACATCCTCTTCCACCGCAACGAATCTGATCAGGCGCTGAACAAACACCGGGAGCTTGCGGAAGAGGGAATTGCCTTTGTGACCGACATTTTCCGCAGTCCTGAAAACGCGAAAAAACTGCGTCCGGGCCTGAGCCCGGAACTGGCGGGCTATCTGGTGCATACCCAGATGCTGGGACTGTTTTTCGACTGGCTGGCCAAACCTGAGCGCCTTCCGCTGGCCGAGGTTGCACCGATACTGGTGGAAACCGTTTTCAGTGGTCTGCTGGGTGAGCCGGAAGCCTGAGCTCCAGTCAGCCCCATACCCAGAGAATAACCGGCACCGCCGTGGCGGTGACCACCACAGACAGTGGCAACCCCAGGCGCCAATAATCGCCGAACCGGTAACCCGCGGGTTCCATGACCAGCGCATTGGATTGATGCCCTATCGGGGTCAGAAACGCGCAGGATGCGCCAATGGCGACGGCCATCAGCGTTGCGTCCGAAGACAGCCCCAATTGACCAGCAACGCCCAGGGCAATGGGTGCGACCAGAATGGCCGCCGCGGCATTGTTCACCACATTGGATAACAACATGGTGCCAATCAGAATAATCGACAGCACCAGCCAGGGCGCCTGTCCCTCACCGATGGCCAGAATCTGACGGGCGATAAGATCGGCGCCGCCGGTGGTCTCCAGGGCCTGCCCCACCGGAATCATCGCCGCCAGCAATACCACCACCGACCAGTCGATGGCCTTGTAGGCATCACTGGCTTCCAGCAGTCCGGCCAGCACCATGGCGACCGCACACGCCACCAGCGCAACGGGAGGCGTCACCCAGCCGGCGACAATAACGAGGATGGCAACGGCAAACAGCCCACCGGCCAGTCCGAGGCGTTTCTCCCGGCCAAACGCCAGCCCCCGCTCAGCCAGCGGCAGACAGCCCAGCGTCCTCAGATTAGCCGGAAGCGTCTCCTCGAAGCCCTGCACCAGCAGGATATCACCGGAACGAAAACGGATATCCGCCAGCCGCTGTTTGAGACGGTGGCCCTGCCGGGCGACGGCCACGACGTTGACACTGTAGCGCTCCCGAAGATTCAGACGGTTTGCGGTACGGCCGACCAGCTGTGAACCGGGAGTCACAACCGCCTCGATCAAGCGGGCATCGCCAGCAACCAGCTCATCCTCCGCCTGTTGCCGACGCCCTTTGCCCCCGGTGCCATCCTTCTCTACTTCCTCGTTCGGCGCGCCCGAAGCCAACGTCAGACCGGTGATCTCCAGAAACTCGCCCAGACTCTCAGTATCGGCTTCCACCAGCAGGACATCATTTTCACGCAGAATGGTAAAGGTTGAGGGTGCCGGCGTTGTTTTGTCATCGCGGATCAACGACAAGACCACCAGATTGTTCTGGCTGTCTCCGGCCGTCAGCAGGTTGTGCAGGGTGCCTCCTGCATAATCAGAGCCCTCTGGCAGTTTCAGTTCCGTCAGGTAATCGCCCACACTGAACAATTTTTCGCCGGCGGCAGGATCCTCCCGCTTAGGTGTCAGGCGCCAGCCGATCAGCCCGATAAAGACGATGCCCGCCAGGGTAATTGCCAGCCCCACGGGAGCAAAGTCGAACAGCCCGAATGCTCCAGCCTCACGATAGCTGGCGATGATGATGTTGGGCGGGGTACCGATCAGCGTAATGGTGCCGCCCAGCAGTGACCCGAATGCCAGCGGCATCAGCAGCAGTGACGGAGAACGCCCGGCTTCCCGGGACATCCAGATGGCGACCGGCATCAGCAGTGCCAGCGCCCCCACATTGTTGATAAACGCCGAGCATACCGCCACCACCAGAGTCAGGGTCAGCACCTGAACCATGGCATTGTGCCCTGCCCGGGCCAGCAGCCGCGCCACCTGGTCCACCACACCACCATTAACCAGTCCCTGGCTGATAACCAGCACCGCCGCCACTGTAATCACGGCCGGGTGCCCAAAACCGGCAAATACGCTGTCAACCGGCACCAGT
>NZ_DIHV01000087.1:19772-43773 GCF_002420325.1 Marinobacter sp. UBA5687 | reverse complement strand
CTTCGCGCAACACCTGCGTCATACGCCTGGACAGGACGGACAGCAATTTGTCGCCGACTGCGTGGCCGTGCTGGTCGTTGACCTCCTTGAATCCATCCAGATCGATGAAGACAACCGCCAGGTGCATGCCACGCCGACGTGTCTGACGAATGGCCTGCTTAAGGCGGTCTCCAAGCAATAGTCGATTGGGCAAGCCGGTGAGCAGGTCGTAATGAGCAACGCGTTCAAGCTGTTGCTGGTTCTCCTTCAGCGCCGTGATGTCGGAGAACATGGCTACGTAATGCTCGATATTGCCCTGCATATCCGGGACTGCACTGATCGTCAGCAGCGCGGCAAACTGACTGCCGTTCTTGCGTCGGCACCAGAGCTCTCCGTGCCAATAGTCGTGCTCACGCAGAGCCTGCCAAACGGTCTGATAGAACTCATCGTCATAGCGATCGGACTCGAGCAGACGAGGTGTCTGACCCATTACTTCCTCCCGCGCATAACCAGTGATCACGGAAAACGCCCGATTGACGTTGACAATGTGGACCTGAGCGTCGGTAACGAGGATACCCTCTCCTGCGTGCGCAAAAACTTTAGCCGCAAGGCGAAGCTCTTCCGCGGATCTTCTGCGTGAGGTGACATCATGGATATAACCGTGCCAGAGGATGCTCCCATCAGGCATGGCTTCAGGCGACGCCTCGCCTTCGACCCAGATCACCCGACCGTCTGGAAACTGCACCCGGTACTCGTCATGCCAAAGCGCGAGTGACTGCCCCGACGCCTGTAGGGTTTCATGCACACGGTCGCGGTCTTCAGGATGGAGCGCAGCGAACGCAGGAGTGGCATCTTCGACAACATCCTGCGGTGCAACCCCGTATATTTCCCGCATCTTCGCGCTGGCATAAGGGAAGTGCGAGCTGCCGTCCGGACGAAGACGGTATTGGTAAAGCATACCGGGAACGTGGCTGGCCAACTCTTCTCGCTGTAGGCGCATAGAGTTCAGCGCCTGCTCGATCCTCTTGAGATCGGTGATGTCCTCTACCGTCGCTGTGGTCAGCTCGATGGGTTCTCCGGTGAACAGCGGGTGCTGGCACCGCCCGCAATTGGGCTTCTCTGCCAACTTGTTGGCTGGCACGCCATTGATGGATTGGCAGTGTGGGCAGACGATATGAAGTCTGTCACTCATTAGGGGCTCCCTGAGACACAGAGGAAGCAATGGCTCCGGCAGTTGGACCACTGTGACATGGGGATTCGAGCTGTAGCCCTTGCGTCAGTTGCCGGATGCTGTATTCATCCAGCGTTTCCCGTGCGAGCAGTTCGCGCGCGCACCGCTCCAGCACTTCTCGGTTAATTTCGAGAATTCGGTATGCACGATCAAACACACCCATCACGATGTCACGGATGGCTTGGTCGATGCGTGTCTGAGTCGATTCGGCTACCCGGCAGCCACCCTGTACCAGTTCAGGCGCATCAAGAAAACGCGGCCTCTGTGCCTCAAAAGCAACGTACCCCAAGCTCTCATCCATGCCGAAGCGCGTAATCATGTCGCGGGCGATGTCGGTGGCCCGCGCGAGATCGTCTGAAGCCCCTGTGGACAGCTCGCCAAACACGAGCTTCTCAGCCGCACGCCCGCCCAGGAGCACGGCGATCTTGTGCTCCAGGTCGGCACGTGTCATCAGAAATCGGTCTTCGGTGGGCCGCTGCAGGGTGTAGCCGAGTGCACCGATGCCACGCGGAACGATTGAAATCTTGTGTACCGGATCGGTGCCGGGCAGCGCCAGCGCCACCAGAGCGTGTCCCATCTCGTGATAGGCGACAGTTTCCCGCTCCTTCGGATTGAGCACACGGTTCTTCCTTTCCAGGCCGGCCACGATGCGCTCGATGGCGGCGGTGAAGTCTTGCAGTTCCACAGCCTGCGCCTTGCGCCGCGTCGCGTTCAGCGCTGCTTCGTTCACGAGATTGGCCAGATCAGCGCCGGAAAAGCCGGTGGTCAGCGCCGCCACCTGTTCCAGATCTACACCTTGGGCCAGGGTGATCTTCTTGACATGGACCTTCAGGATTTCCAGGCGACCTGTCTTGTCGGGACGGTCCACCAGCACCTGACGGTCGAAGCGACCGGCGCGAAGCAAGGCCTGATCGAGGATCTCCGGCCGGTTGGTGGCTGCAAGGATGATCAGCCCGACCGAGCTGTCGAAGCCATCCATTTCGGTGAGCAACTGGTTCAGCGTCTGCTCACGCTCGTCGTGTCCACCGATCGGTCCTCCGGCACCGCGTGCGCGACCCAAAGCATCCAGCTCATCAATGAAGATGATCGCCGGCGCCTGCGCACGCGCCTGTTCGAACAGGTCGCGCACACGGGCCGCACCCACGCCCACGAACATCTCGACAAATTCTGATCCGGAGATGGAGAAGAAGGGCACCGCCGCCTCGCCGGCAACAGCCTTGGCCAGCAATGTCTTGCCGGTGCCCGGTGGGCCGACCAGCAACACGCCCTTGGGGATGCGCGCCCCGAGCCGTCCATACTCCTGCGGATTCTTGAGGAAATCGCCGATCTCAACCAACTCCGCCTTGGCTTCATCGACGCCAGCGACATCGGCAAAGGTCACGCCAGTGTTCTTCTCCATGAATACCTTGGCACGGCTCTTGCCAATGCTCAGGAAGCCACCCATGCCCTGCTTCTCGGCGAAGCGGCGGAACAGAAAGAACCAGACGCCGAAGAAGGCCACCGCCGGCAGAATCCAGGAGAGCACATCACGCAGCCAGGTGCTTTCCACCACCCGCGCATAGGGCACCTCGTACTTGGACAGCCGCTCGGCCAGGTCGGGTTCGACACGGGTGGCCACGATGGTGGTCTTGCCCCGGCTGTCCGGCGATTTCAGGCGCCCGGTGACCGTGCGGTCCGACACCAGCACTTCGGCGACGCGCCCCTCGGCCAGCGCCTTCTCGAAATCACTGTATGGTACGGGCTCGATCGTCTGAGCCGCCTGCCAGTAGTCCTGCAACATGAGCAACAAGAGGATCGCGACGATCCAGTAACCGATATTCCATTGATCTTTCTTCTCCATAATCGGCATCCCTCAAGAATCGAATCGCTAAGGATTGGGTGCGAACAGACGCGCCAATCCGTTGCCCAACCGGATCGGAAGCGGGCGTGCGCAATGCTCCCAGGCACTCGCATAGGCTGACTCAATGCGCAAGCACCCGCCAGTAAGGAGCCGCGCCACCCACTGCACGAAGGCGCAATGTCCCGTCGCCTTGGTGACAGTGGCCGCGAGTGATGAAAGGGAGACTACCCGTACCAGCCCTGCGCTAGAGTTGGCCACGAGAGCCTCCCGATGCATCATTTTTGCCCGCTCGACGGTTTCTTCTTGCGCGCTGTCTTGCCCGTATCGCTCTGCGGCTCTTCGGCGGTCTTGGCTTCGTCGGATTTCTCCGTCCCGACCTGGGCCTCCGGCGGCTCCTTGCGCTCGAAGCTCACGCGCTCAGCTTTCTCGTCCCAGCGTGCATTGGCGTGATCGTCCTTGCCGATGCCGCCACCGAGCATTTCCCTCGCCAGCGCGGTTTCCAACTCGCTGCGAATCAATCGCTTGAGTTCACGCGCCCCAAACTCGGGCTTGTAGCCTTCTTGGGCAAAGTGGTCGATTAGCGTCTGGTCGTAAGTCAGTGTTACTCCTTGGCTGGCCGCGTTGCGCGCCACGCGCTCAAGCTGCAGGCCGACGATATGGCGAATCTCCTCCTTGCCCAGGGCGTGGAATACGATGATCTCGTCGATGCGGTTGAGAAACTCGGGGCGGAAGTGCCCGCGTAACACGTCCATCACTTCGGCCCTGGTCTTTTCGTACTCCTCACCTGCGGCATCGCGAGCCTTCAAGCGCCGCTGGATGATGTCAGAGCCGAGATTAGATGTGGCGATGATGATGGTGTTGGTGAAGTCCACCACCCGTCCCCTGCCATCGGTAAGGCGCCCATCGTCGAAGACCTGCAACAGGATGTTGTAGACATCGGGATGTGCTTTCTCGATCTCATCGAGCAGCAACACACTGTACGGTTTGCGACGTACTTTTTCCGTGAGTTGTCCGCCTTCGTCATAACCGACATAGCCCGGAGGTGCACCTACCAAACGTGCGACGGTATGGCGTTCGCCGTACTCAGACATGTCGATGCGCAAGAGCGCCCCCTCATCGCCGTAGATGGCTTCAGCCAAAGCCTTGGCGAGTTCGGTCTTACCCACGCCGGCCGGGCCGAGGAAGAGGAACGTAGCCACCGGCTTGCTGCCTTCGCGCAGCCCTGCCCGTGACAGTCGTACCGCGTCGGCCACCGCCCGCACGGCCTCGTCTTGCCCCACCAAACGCTCGTGTAGACGTTGCTCCAGGTGCAGCAGCTTTTCGCGCTCCTCCACCGTCAGTTCGTTGACCGGAATGCCGGTTAGCCGCGACACGATCTGCGCTACGTGCTGGGCTTTAACCTCGGCGCTGCCCGAAGCACGCTCTCGCTCCCAGTCTTCGACGAGCTTCTTGAGTTCGGCTTCCTTGGCCTCGATGCGCTTGCCAAGTTCAGCAGCCTTGTCGTACTGCTTGCGTGCCGCCACATAGTCTTGCTCGCGGCGCAGTTGGTGCAGTTCGGATTCAAGCTCCTGCACAGCCACCGGGCGCGCCGTGGCCGACAGCTTCACGCGTGCGGCGGCCTGATCCAACAAGTCGATGGCTTTGTCGGGGAGAAAGCGTGCCGTGATATACCGGTCAGAGAGCTCAGCGGCCGCAATGATCGCGTCCTCCGTAATGCTGACCTTGTGGTGCACTTCGAAGGTGTCGCGCAGACCACGAAGGATCATCATGGTCTGTGCTACCGTCGGCTCGGGCACCATCACCGGCTGGAAGCGACGCTCCAGCGCGGCATCCGTTTCAATGTACTTCTGGTACTCGTTGAGCGTGGTGGCACCGATCAGGTTGAGTTCACCACGCGCCATCATCGGCTTGAAGACGTTGGCCACGTCGAGCCCGCCTTCGCCGCCACCCTGGCCCGCACCAACGATGGTGTGCACCTCGTCGATGAACAAGATGAGTTCGCCCTGGTGCTCGGTCACTTCCTTGAGCACCTTCTGTACACGCTCCTCGAACTCACCCCGGTACTTGGCCCCTGCGACCATCGAGTTGATATTCAGCTCCACCAAGCGCTTGTCGCGTAATGTCTCGGGCACTTCGCCGGCTACCATGCGCTGCGTCAGCCCCTCGACGATGGCTGTCTTGCCCACTCCCGGCTCGCCGATCAGCACCGGATTGTTCTTCTTGCGCCGGGCCAGCACCTCGATGGTGGTCTCAATCTCCTGTGCGCGGCCGATGACCGGATCGAGCTTGCCGTCACGCGCCATTTTGGTGAGGTCACGCGAGTACTTGTCCAGCTCAGGCGTGTTGGTCGGCGTCTCAGCGCGACCGTCCTCGGCCCCCTTGCCGACCACCTTGCTCACCTGTTGACGCAGCGCCTGCGGTGTGAGGCCATATCGGCGCAGCAGGTTGGCGGCCAATCCTTCGCCTTCCTCTGCCAAGCCGATCAGGAAGTGCTCCGGGCCGACATACGAGTGACCCAGTTCGTTGGACGCCACGAAAGCACGACTCAGTGCATCCTTGACGCGCGGCGACACGCCAATTTCGCCCTCGAACGGCTGGTCACCGCGCTTGGCTTCGGATTCGATCTGTCGCGTGAGATCATCGACCTTGATTTTGAACTGACCGAGGATGGTCTTGATTACGTCGCTGTGGTTCAGTGCCAAAAGCAGGTGCTCGGTATCCACTTCCGGACGACCGAACTCGGCCGTATACTTGGCGGCTTCCTGAAGCAACGCCTCTGATTGCTCGCTGATGCGGCTAGCGAGTCCGCCGCCTCGACGGCGCGGTGCACCTGACCCCGCCGAAGCCGGTTCGCCAAAGGAGGCATCGACCACATCATCGGCATCGGCATCGGCAGCAACAGTCGTCGACTCGTCACCAATACGGAAAAAGTCGTTGCCCAGAAAGTCCTCAAACAGACCGCTGCGCGCGCCAAACAAGGCTTCCAGCGGAGAAACAGTGCGCTTCTGCTGGCGCACGCGTTGTCGATAATGATCGTCACAGAGCAGCATGGTGCTGTGGCGACCATTGAGGTTGGCTTCCACTCGCACCGTGGCGGGCTGGCCGCAGACTTGGCATTGTTTTCTGGCCATGCTGATGCTCTTGAAGTTGTTGAGGCAGCGATGTGCCACGCGTCATGGCACATCGTCTGCGAGTTGATGGATCAAGTACGCGAGTAGAGCCAGTGGAGCTCAGCTGTTGATGGGAATGGAACGTCCCTGCTTGGGTGCACTGGCCTCGCGTTTGTCCATCGTGATGGTGAGCACGCCATTCTTGAAGTCCGCCTTGATCGTGTCCTGGTTGGCATCACCGGGCAGGTTCAGGGCACGCTGAAAGCTGCCGTAGGACCGCTCGATCCGATGGAAGCCACCATCTTTCTTCTCCTGCTCCTGGCGCTTTTCACCGCGCACCACCAACACGTCGTTGTCGAGCGTGATCTGAATATCCTTCTCCTCGACGCCTGGAACCTCCAAAGCAATCCTGTACTGCTTGTCGGTTTCCTGGATATCCACGGCCGGCTTCAGCATGCCTGGCCACTCTGCCGGCCAGCGCGGCATCGCCAGCGCCGGAAAACCAAACCCGCGGAATGCGTCATCAAACAGCCGGTCAATCTCGCGATGCAACTGCAAGATCGGACTGACCGCGCCTCCAGCCACCGGCTGATCACTACGCTGCACAGGCAGCGAGGCAGCAGCTTGTAGCTCTTCCTGTTCATTCTTGAACCAGTTCCAGGGAGCCAATTTCTTCAGATCGAAACTCATGTCACACCTCCAGAGCTAATTGAAAAAACCGAATCCGCTTGCCTGTTCAGACCGGTTAGGCCCGCAGGCAATACGGCACACCTGTCCGAGCAGAGCTGTTCATCTTCGCGCATCACCTCCTTTTCGCGTCGCAGGTCGCGATCGCTCTGCAATCCAGCGATCGATGTCGTTTCGCCGAAACCGCCATGTCCCACCCACTTTGAACGCCGGCATCTCCGCTTGCGCGGCCAGGCGGTAAAGCCTGCGCTTGCCGACCTTCAAGTACGCCGCCAGTTCGTCGAGCGTCAGGATTGCATCCTGGCTTGTTTTCATGGCTCCACCACGCACACCCTGTCATTCCGGCTCATCTGTTGCAGATCATTGCACACACTTACACACTGTGGGCACTTTTTTCCAGCTATCAAGCCGCCTCCCCCAATGACTTGATGCATGTCAATTACGTGTTGGAACACACCACCGACCCAGGACAAGCCCGCGTGCTCAGAATCCAGCACACTGTCGGCCACGCCCGGCCGTTCACGTTTGAACATGACTGGGGAGAGATCGCTCGAACTGATCCGCCCCTGTGATGCACCACGCGGCCAGATCGTCGAATCCGCACCCTCAAGGTCAAGGCATTACTATCTGGATCGGGATGCGGACGCGGGTTCGGCTCCGTGTTCCACCACCACCTTGCAAGAGAAAAGCCCCTGATTTCAGGGGCTTTTTTCGTTTCTGGCCTTCCGTTTTCCCTTAGCATCTGATCGATTTGCAAAAAGCGACAAGGAAATGTCATGACTCAAAATCAAGTAAGAATCTTCACATCAAAAGATGATCAGGCACAGCTGGAAGTGGCAATTGGCCAAGAAACCGTTTGGCTGAATCAGACAAGCCCGTTACCTCTTACTCACTGGACGTTATCATTTCCGTTGGCTATCGTGTGAAGTCCCAGCGTGGTGTCCAGTTTCGTCAGTGGGCTACCCAGGTACTCAAGGACCACCTGATTCAGGGTTATACCCTAAACCAGCGCCGTCTGGCGGAGCACGGCATCGAGTTCGAGCAAGCCGTTGACCTGCTCAGCCGCACTCTCACTAACCAGGGCCTGGTATCCAACGAGGGAGAAGCCGTCGCCCGGGTGATCAGCGATTACGCCCGCTCTTGGAGCTTGCTGCAAGGCTATGACGAGCAGCAGCTTGCCGAAGTCGGTATTAGGCAACCAAATATACAGACTCTGGGGCTGGACGAGGCAGTGAAAGCCATCAACGAGCTTAAACAGACTCTGATGGCCAAAGGCGAGGCCACGGAACTGTTCGGCCAGTTACGGGGTGTCGGTCTGGCATCTGCTTTGGCGACTATCGAGCAGGGCTTTGGTGATGAACTCTTTTATCCGAACGTCGCCACACGCGCAGCTCACCTTCTATACTTTGTAATCAAGAATCACCCGCTGGCCGACGGCAATAAACGCTGCGGCTCATTTCTATTTTTGTGGTACCTGCGCCGTAAAGCCGCTTTGTTGGCTAGACCAGTGGAACAATTGATTAACGACAACACCCTTGTGGCCCTGGCCCTGCTGGCGGCCGAAAGTCTGCCAAATCAGAAAACCTTGATGATCCGACTGATTGAGCATTTCCTTCTTTTGAGGGAGTCCACCCAGTGAATCATCCAGACGACCCGGAAAGCCTCACAGAGCTGGTGGCCAGAATCCGTGACCATACCCGGGATCAGGACCGAGTGTCGGTTGGGGATCTGATGGCCGCGGTGGGTCAACGTTCTTTTGGGCCGCTGGTCCTGCTGGCCGGCTTGATCACGGTGGCGCCGCTTATTGGCGACATTCCCGGCGTACCCACCCTGCTTGGCCTGCTGGTTCTGCTCACCCTGGGCCAGTTGCTTTTCCAGCGTCGCTCGGTCTGGATTCCCTCCCGTTTATCGAAACGCCATATTTCGAAACAGAAACTGTTTAAGGCGCTGCAATGGGTGGACAAGCCTGCGGCCTTTGTCGATCACTGGACCCGGCGGCGCTTGCCCTGGTTGGTTTCCGGGGCTCGCCAGTATCTGATGGCACTGATTTGCATGGCGGTTGCCGCTGCCATGCCGCTGATGGAACTTATTCCCTTCAGCGCCAATGGCGGCGGCCTGGCACTGATGGCGTTCGGGCTGTCCATTGTCGCCCGGGACGGGCTGCTGGCTCTGGTTGCCGTCGCCACCACCGGTGGCACCGGATGGTTTGTGCTTACCAACCTACCCTGGTAACCGAACGGGCAGAAAACCTGTCACCATTTGATACAAAGCTGATAACGAATGGCTACGTATAAAGCTGCTACTATTGCTACATAACCTTTTGATCGCTGGCACCTTGTTTTGTGGTCGTCAGTGCACGAATCATTACCGTGAGCTCCGGCAAGGAGCTTTTATCTTTTTTGCAAGGATCGGTTTATGTCCAGCAAAGCGAAGCAGTCCCAGAAACTCCTGCTGTTCCGCCTGTTCGGCTCGCGGCTGTTTGGCATCGGCACTCTGAAAATCCGGGAAATACTCCCATTTCAGCGGTTAACCAAATTGCCCCACAGCCACCACGCTGTGATCGGAACCGCGACCTTCCGGGGCTCGGCCGTGCCGGTCATCGATATGTCTGCGGCCGTGGGCTACCCGGCGCTTACCCGCGAGGAGCAGGAAAAAGCTTCCATCATTGTCACCGACATACAGCGCCAGGAAATCGGTTTTCTGGTGCGCAGTGTTCAGCAGATCATCGAGACAGACTGGAAAAGCGTGATGCCGCCGCCCAAGGCTCTGGGCACCAACGCCTTTATTACCGGCTTGCTGGATGTGGATGGCGACATTATCCAGCTACTGGATGTGGAGCTGCTACTGGCCAAGGTGTATCCGGAATCCCTGGATGCCCAGGATGTTGTACTGTCAGATCTTCAGAGCGAAACACTCAAGTCTCTGAATATCCTGCTGGTAGACGATTCCCAGGTGGCCCGTAAACAGCTCAGCGATGTGCTGGACAGTAAAGGCATCAGCTACCATGTCACCACCAATGGTGATGAAGCCCTGCAGGTGATGCTCAGAGAGCACGAACTGGGGCACCCGATCGAAATTCTGGTGAGCGACATCGAGATGCCGGGCCTGGACGGCTACGAACTGACCTTCGATGTCCGGGATAACGCCAGCCTCAAGCAGCCCTACATCATCCTGCATACCTCACTGAACAGTGAGATGAGCCTGAGCTACGCCAATCAGGTCGGGGCCAACGAGGCCCTGACCAAGTTTGACGCGGATGAACTGTTACAGGCCATGCTGCGTGGAGCTGCCCAGGCCGGCTAAAGCCGGCAGGTAAGCTCCGCCAGCTCTTCATCAAAGACCCGCCGGTTCTCGCTGTAGTCTACCGGCACATCCACCAGGTGGACACCTCCGGCCTCCAGCGCGCGCTCAAGGATGGGGCGCAATTCCTCGGTACGGGTAACCCTGTGGCCAACGGCGCCGTAGGAATCCGCGTATTTCACGAAATCCGGGTTGCGGTAATCCAGTCCGAAATCTTCATAGCCATCCTGGCCTTGCTTCCATTTGATCATGCCATACGCACTGTCATTGATGATCAGCACCACCAGGTTCAGACCAAGGCGAACGGCAGTTTCCAGCTCCTGGCTGTTCATCATGAAGCCGCCATCGCCGCAGATCGACATGACCTTCAGTTCCGGATAGAGCATGGCCGCCATCATACCACTGGGCAAGCCCGCGCCCATGGAGGCCAGAGCATTGTCCAGCAGCACGGTGTTGTTGTCGTAAGCCGGGTAGTTACGGGCAAACCAGAGTTTGTACATACCATTATCCAGCGCAATGATGCCGTCATCCGGCATCACGGATCGAACATCGTGGACAATGCGCTGGGGAATCACCGGAAAGCGGTCATCCGTGGCCCGCTCCTGAAGATGCTTGTCGACCGCCTGCTTCACTTCCATCAGGCCGGTGAAATCGTGGTTGGCACATTGTCCGCAGTGCTCGGCCATGTACTCCACACTGTTGGCAATGTCACCCACCACCTCATGCTGCGGAAAATACACCGGGTCGACATCGGCCCCGCTGAAATTCACATGGATGACTTTTTTACCGCCCGGAGTCATAAAGAACGGCGGCTTCTCCACTACATCATGGCCGACGTTGATCACCAGATCCGCCCGGTCGATGGCACAGTGAACGAAATCGCCGGCGGACAGGGCTGCATTGCCCATGTAACGGGGATGACGCTCATCAATCACGCCCTTACCCATCTGAGTGGTGAAAAACGGAATGCCCGTCACATCCACCAGGTGCAGCAAGGCTTTGGACACCCGTTTACGGTTGGCGCCGGCGCCAATCATGATCAGTGGATGATGGGCCCTGCGCAGCATGTCACAGGCCATATCCAGGCTCTTCTCGCTGGCCGTTGGCCGGCGGGCATCACTGGGGTTGAAGATATGAATGCCCGCTTCGGCGGATTCCTCGGCAATGTCCTCAGGCAGCTCCAGGTGCACAGCACCGGGGCGTTCTTCCGAGGCAAGGCGAAAGGCTTCACGAACCTTGGCGGGGATGGTGTTGGCGTTACTGATCTGGCGGGTGTATTTGGTGAGCGGCCGCATCAGATCCACCACATCCAGAATCTGGAACAGCCCCTGTTTGGAGGACTTGATGGGCTTCTGCCCGGAGATCATCATCATGGGCATGCCGCCCAGCTGGGCGTAGGCCGCAGCCGTCACCAGATTGGTGGCACCGGGCCCGAGGGTGGACAGGCAAACCCCCACCTGGCCGGTCAGTCGCCCATAGGTCGCCGCCATGAAGCCGGCAGCCTGTTCGTGCCGGTTCAGCACCAGGCGGATACTGGAATTGCGTAATGCTTCCAGGAACGCGAGATTCTCTTCGCCGGGCACGGCGAAAATGTATTTTACACCCTCATTCTCAAGTGCCCGGATAAACACTTCGGCGCCATTAAGCGCCTGACGATGATCATTGGCCATAACTGTCCTCTTGATCTGAGAATTCTCAAATCAAGAGGATAGCATTACCTGAGCTTGAGCGTTGACAGGGTCCGCTCCCGAACACTATTAAGCAGTTCTTCGTTATCCACCAGAGACTGGCCATAGGATGGCACCAGCTCCTTCATGCGGGACTGCCACTGCCCGCTCTTGATCTTCTCCGGGAAGCAGCGTTCAAGCACATCGATCATGGCGTTGGCCGCGGTGGAGGCCCCGGGAGAGGCTCCCAGCAACGCGGCGAGAGTACCGTCTTTGGCTGCGACAATCTCGGTGCCGAACTCCAGCTTGCCACCACCCTCTTCGGTCTGCTTGATGATCTGCACCCGCTGGCCGGCCATCTGCAGCTTCCAGTCATCTTCACGGGCATCCGGGAAGAAGTTGCGCAGGGAGTTCACCCGGTCGGCATGGGACTGGAACACTTCGCCGATGAGGTAACGAGTCAGATCCATATTGCTTTTGCTGACCGACAGCATCGGGCGCAGGTTGGTAGCGCGCACTGAACCAATCAGATCGAAGATGGAGCCCTGCTTCAGGAAGCGGGTGGTGAAGCCAGCAAACGGCCCGAACAGCAGCGCGGGTTCGCCGTTGATAATACGGGTATCCAGGTGCGGGACCGACATCGGTGGCGCACCAATCGGTGCCTTACCGTACACTTTGGAATGGTGCTCTTTGACAATGTCCGGCTTCTGGCACACCAGCCACTGACCACTCACCGGGAAGCCACCGTAACCACGGGCCTCATCAATGCCAGACTTCTGCAGCAACGGCAGCGCGCCACCACCAGCACCGAGGAACACGAAACCGGCTTCCAGCTTGGTCAGTTCGCCGGTTTTCTGGTTTTTCACCCGCAGTTTCCAGCGGCCATTGTCGCGCTGATCAATGTAGTGCACCGGGCTGCTGAGCATCAGTTCAAAGTTGGGCTGGGTTTCCAGCCATTTCACCATGCTGCGGGTCAATGAACCGAAATCCACGTCGGAACCATGTTTGATTCGGGTCGCGGCCACACGCTGCATAGGATCACGGTGGCGAACTACCAGCGGCATCCACTCTTCGAGATCCTCCGGGCTTTCCGTGTATTCCATTTCCTGGAACAGGTGGTGCCCGCTCAGACGCTCGTAACGGCGCTTTAGAAACGCCACGTCTTTCTCGCCCCAGACGAAACTCTGGTGTGGCGTACGATTAATGAAAGAGGTCGGCTCCGGCAGGATGCCCTGCTCCACCAGGTAAGACCAGAACTGCAACGACACCTCGAACTGGGCATTGATTTTCAACGCCCGCTCAATCTCGACATCGCCATCATCGGTTTCGGGGGTGTAGTTCAGCTCGCAGTAACCGGCATGCCCGGTACCTGCATTGTTCCATCCGTCGGTGCTCTCATGGGCAACGTGGTCAAGACGTTCCACCATGACGATGTCCAGGGACGGATCCAGCTGCCTGAGCATCATGCCGAGGGTCGCGCTCATGACGCCCCCACCGACCAGCACTACATCTGCCTGTCTAACGGCCATTGGTTTTCACCCTAGCTTAGTGTTGAAGCCTGCTGCCACTCCACGATCAGCAAAGTGGCCTGTCGGAAGCCGGCCTGGCGCGAGGTAGACGGCGCTGCCGTGAGCTTCCGGTCTGAAATTGCGCGCAATTATCCCGATTTTCGCCGAAAGAATAAATTGCGATTATCAATTGATGCGTGTCGGTTGCGGGCACCGCTGGCACCAGTGGTGCGATTACCGGTGTGTTGGCACATTGCCCGTCATCTTATCGTTTTGCCGGGATTGTCTCGTGTTTTGTTAACAATATCAGCGCCACTTTAGTCTGATACCCCGTCGCCCAACCATTGGATCATCCGTAGTTACCTGCAACGGCGCGCATCTCAGTGCTGACCAATCGCCCCCTAATACGGTATCTTGTGCGCCAAACACTTTCCTCCTGGCCGTGGGCCGGAGTTTCCCGTTAATCTTTTTGAGGTTTCTCTATGTTGATGGCCATCGGTGCCGTTATTGCCGGCCTGATCCTGCTGGTCTGGAGCGCGGACAAATTTGTGGAAGGAGCCGCCGCCACCGCGAAACACCTGGGCATGCCTACGCTACTGATCGGCATGGTCATTATCGGCTTCGGCACCTCTGCTCCGGAACTTGCGGTCTCTGCCATGGCTGCGTCTGACGGCAACCCCGGCCTGGCTCTCGGAAACGGGTATGGCTCCAATATCACCAACATCGCCCTGATTGTTGGCCTGACCGCCATCATCGCGCCGATCGCCGTGCACTCACAGGTCATCCGCAAAGAACTGCCACGACTGGTCGTACTCACTCTGATTGCCGGTGCGCAACTGATCGACGGAGAGCTGAGCCGACTGGATGGCTGGGTGCTTCTGGGCGTCTTTGCCGCGGTAATGGGTTGGTCCATCTATCAGGGGATACGTGGCAAAGCTGACCCGCTTGGAGGGGATGCTGAGTCCGAAATCGTTGCGCACCCCATGCCCCTGAAAACCGCACTTATCTGGCTGGTAATCGGGCTGATTCTGCTGATTGTCAGTTCAAGGCTTCTGGTTTGGGGTGCGGTCGCTATTGCCCAGAGCCTGGGTGTTAGTGATCTGATCATAGGCCTGACCATTGTGGCTATCGGAACATCACTGCCGGAGCTGGCATCGGCTATTGCCGCCGTGAAGAAGAACGAGCACGACCTGATTCTGGGCAACATCCTGGGCTCAGGCATCTTCAACACCCTGGCCGTGGTGGGGCTCGCCGCGGCGATTCAACCGTTGTCGGTAGACCCTGAGGTGCTGTATCGGGACTGGACGTTAATGCTGGGCCTGACTCTGGCGCTTCTGGTCATGGGCTTCGGCCTGACCGGTTGGCGCAAGCTCGTATCGAGGGTTGACGGTGCCCTGCTGCTGGCCGTTTACATCGGTTACACCGGCTATCTGTTCTCTACCGTGGTCTCCGCCGCCTGAGCATCGCCGGCGGGGCAGCTTATTCTGCCTCGCCATTGCCCAGTAATTCCTCCAGATTCTCCCGCACGCCCGCCATAATCTCCGCAATGTCGTCCTTGCTTTTTCCTGCCGTGTCGATGGGGGTGCCCACCCGCACATCCACCGGCTGCCCCAGGTTAATCTGCCAGGTGCGCGCGGGCAGCACCCGATGAATCCCCCGAATCGCCACCGGTACAATCACAGCCTGAGTATCCAGGGCCAGGTGAAAGCAGCCTTTCTTGAAGGGTAACAGCTGACCGTCCGGAGAACGGGTGCCTTCCGGGGCTGCCCACAACACAATGCCACTTTCCATCATCTGACGGGCTTTCTCCAGATCCTTCACCGCCCGGTTGCGACGGGAACGGTCAATAGAGGGAAACTCGGCGGCTCTCATGGCCTGGCCCAGCAGGGGAATGCTGAACAGCTCTTTTTTGGCGAGCATGCGGATTGAACCTGGCAGCGACACAAAACTGACCGGTATGTCGTAGTGGCTGGCATGGGTGCTCATGATGATGTAGCGCCGGCCATCGTTGAAGTCCGGCACTTCTCCGCGAACAACCAGGCTGGCCCGAACCAGCCGCAACAAAGCCGCCGACCATTCCCGACAATATTTGTCGACAATCGGCCGGTTCAGGCGCCCGAACAGCGCACGCAACAGGACCAAGAGCGAGTACAGCGCTGTCAGCCCCACGGAGCCAATCACGACGCCGGCACGTCGGAGCAGGGTAGCCGATTCAGTGAGCGGGTTTAATTTCAGTCTGACCATCGATCACCTTTCACCAGAGCCGATTTCAGATGGTCGGCCCTAAAAAGAAAGGCGCATTATAGCCGCAACAAAGAGCTCGCGATATTCAGACTCTAGTTCGATTCAGAGAACACCATTGCAATGGAGTTCAGACAATAACGCTGCCCGGTAGGTGGCGGCCCATCAGGGAACACGTGGCCCAGGTGACTGTCGCAACGGGGGCAACGAATTTCGATACGGGTCATTCCAAGACTGGAGTCCTCCAGGTATCGGATATGCTCCGGGTCGAAGGGCTGGAAAAAACTTGGCCAACCAGTGCCGGAATCAAACTTGGAATCGGAGCTGAACAGCGGCAGATCACACAACCGGCAATGATAGGTGCCGGGCTTTTTGTTATCCAGCAACGTGCCACAGAAGGGACGCTCGGTGCCGTGATCGAGCAGCACCCGGCGTTCTTCCTCAGAAAGATGCTCAGCCCGGGCTTCCACTTCTGCCCGGGTTAACGGTGTCAGGTCATAGCCTGCTGCAGATACAGACATCGGTGCCTCCTCAAGCCTGGTCCGGGTCGTCTTTGCTGAATTCAGGCTTCAGCTGTTCGGGCCAGGTGTTGACCAGCTTTTCCATCTTCGGTGCCGCTACCGCCATGATGTATGGTTGCCAGGGATTACGGGCGGCAAAGTTCTGGTGGTGCTCCTCAGCCGGATAAAAGGCTTCCAAGGGCTCCAGGGTGGTCACGATGCGATCCTGATACACGCCGGCGGCATCCAGCTGGCGGATATACGCCTCGGCTACATCGTGCTGCTCTGGGGTCTCATAGAATATCGCGGAGCGATACTGGCTGCCGACATCGTTACCCTGTCGGTTGAGCTGGGTGGGATCATGGGCCACCGAGAAGAACAGCTTCAGCAGTTGGCCGAAGCTGACCCGTGCCGGATCATAATGCACCTCGATGACTTCGGCGTGCCCGGTTTTCCCGGTACAGACCGCCTCGTAATTCGCGGTACTGGCTTCACCGCCGGCATAACCAGAGGTCACACGTTGAACACCGTCAACCGCCAGAAAGACCGCTTCCACACACCAGAAACAGCCCCCCGCCAACACCAGCCGGGACTCACCGGCCGCTTCAGGCAGATCCTGTTCAGGGTCCGGGAAACGACTCCTGGGAACACTCAGGCCGGGCAGATTACATGCATCGGTCATGGGCCACTCCGTACACTATACATCGTCGAATGTATCACTGATTGTGGCGTCTCAATACTGAAAAGCCAAATCAGCACCTGTAATTTGCACTACCCAGGGCAACAACCATAATTAAGACAGGAACCACTGATAAGGTTCCGCTCGGCATCAGGGATAACAGCATGACCGCAAGGGTTCGCGTATCGGAAAATCAGGATGAGCTGCTCCACTACCGCCTGAGCCTGAGGCTCGGGCCCGTCCATGCCCGTCAACGCCTCGGCATTGAGCGGGAAACCGAAGCCCGGGTGTTCGGGCGGGACAAGCGCTCGTTCCATCTGGAAAACCTGACCAACGCTCCGAAACTGATTCGTTTCTGCCTGAAGGCCGTGGGGCTGCTACGCCGGGCTCAGGCCAACAGTTTGAAACTCACCACCGAGCACAACACCTTCGTGTTGCCCGATCTCCCTTCGGCCTTCGAGGGCTTCCGCATCCTTCACCTGACCGACCTGCATGTCGATATGGACGAAGCCAACCTGCAGGCAGTTATACGGCAAATCGCCCCGTTGGATTACGATCTGTGCGTTCTGACCGGCGATTACCGCCAACGCACCTGGGGCCCTGTAGACGATGCTTTGGACGGTATGGCCAGACTGCGCCTGGCCATTCACGGCGACGCCTATGCCGTGCTGGGCAACCACGACAGTGTACGAATGGTGCCGGCTCTTGAAGACATGGGCTATCGCCTGCTGATGAATGAAATGGTGCCGCTGGAGCGCGGCGACAGCCGCCTGTACCTGGCCGGTGTGGACGATGCCCACTACTACAAGGTTCACAACCTGCACCGGGCCGGCGACGATATACCCGCAGGGGGAATCAGCCTGTTGCTCAGTCATACGCCGGAAATCTGGCGGGAAGCCGCCCATGCCGGTTACGACCTGTTTCTCTGCGGCCACACCCACGGTGGGCAACTCTGTTTGCCTGGCGGCATCCCGCTGACGCTCGACTCCGATTGCCCGAGGCGCCTTGGCCGCGGGCTCTGGCAGGTAAACGGCATGCAAGGCTACACCTCACCGGGAGCCGGCACTTCGGTCCTGAATGTGCGTCTGAACTGCCCTCCGGAAGTGACCATTCACACCCTCACTCGCGGGCCCTGAGTTCAGTGTGGCTGTTTACGTATACCGAGGCGGTAAAACAGCGGAGAGAACAACATATTGGACAATGCGAACAGAAGGGCAACGGCGACCGCCTCCCACAG
Organism: Marinobacter sp. UBA5687; assembly: GCF_002420325.1. Lineage (NCBI taxonomy): Bacteria > Pseudomonadati > Pseudomonadota > Gammaproteobacteria > Pseudomonadales > Marinobacteraceae > Marinobacter > Marinobacter sp. UBA5687. Next base: position 25,794 of record NZ_DIHV01000087.1, on the reverse strand, counting down.
TGGCAGCGGCAGCCAGTACCAGGCCATCACCATAGGTAACAGCGCCTCGGGCAGCTGATCCAACCAGACCGCCCTGGCGCTGGAAGCCAATCCCATACGGCGCTTGGTGAAACTGCTGAGCATATCGCCCCACAGCGACAGGAAAGCAAACAGCGCTCCGAACAACCAGCCCAGACCCACCCACAGGGCGAACAGCGCGCAGGTCAGAACGCCGGAAACCAGCCCACGCCAGGTTTTGCTGGGCCCCAGCAGCGGTCGGCCATCGCGCCACAGCCGGCCACCATCGAGGGGCCAACTGCCATGCCGATGAAACAACCGCGCCACAACCACTGGAGCCCCGTTGGCCAGCACCAGCATGACAAACAACTCAAGCGACAGCAGCACTCTGTTTTCCCCTGTTTACAGCCGGCCAAATCAGGTCAGGCCACCCCGGGTAAGCTTGAGCGGGTCCATCAGTTCCTCAAGCCGTTTGCGGCTCAATCCGCTCCGCTCCTCGGCAACGTCGATAACCGGGCGCCCGCTACGGTATGCCTCTTTGGCAATATCCGCGGCCAGGGCGTAGCCGATTTCAGGGTTCAATGCCGTCACCAGAACCGGGTTTCGACCCACCCCCGCATTCAGGTTTTCGGTATTAACGGTGAACCCTTGCAGGGCCTTGTCTGCCAGCAGGTTCGAGGCATTGGCCAGCAACCCGCACATATCCAGCAGATTTGCGCCCACCAGTGGCAGCATCACATTCAACTGGAAGTTGCCGGACTGGCCCGCCATGGCGACAGCCGCATCCAGCCCGGTCACCTGGGCACTCACCATCGCCACCGATTCCGGTATCACCGGGTTCACCTTGCCAGGCATGATGCTGCTGCCCGGCTGCAAGGCCGGCAGGCTGATTTCAGCCAGACCATGGATCGGACCACTGTTCATCCAGCGCAGGTCATTGGCGATTTTGGTGAACACCACGGCCACACCGCGGAACTGGGCAGACAGTGCCACAGGCGCATCAACCGCACTCTGCCCCAGAAACTTGTGCTCCAGCGACCGGAACGGATAGCCCGTATTCTGCTTCAGAAACTTCACAAACTGGCCAGCAAACTCCGACGCGGCATTCACCCCGGTACCGACCGCGGTACCGCCCTGCGGTAGTGCCGCCAGGTCCTCCATGGCCCGCTCAAGGCGAAGCTCGGTCGCCGCGACCTGCTCCCGCCAGGTTCTGAGCTCCTGGCCAAGTGTCACCGGCATGGCATCCATCAGATGGGTGCGCCCGGTCTTCACCTGCCCGGACAGTTCAGCCTCCCGGCCGTAGATCACTCCCCGGAGATGCGACAGCGCCGGCAGCAGCCGGCTTTTCACTGCCAGCACTGCGCTGACATGGATCGCAGTCGGGATCACGTCGTTGGAACTCTGGCTCATGTTGACGTGATCATTGGGATTTACCTCCACGCCCTGCTCGCGCGCCAGAGCCGAGATCACCTCGTTCACGTTCATGTTGGTGCTGGTACCGGAGCCGGTCTGGTAACGGTCCACCGGAAACTGATCCGCATGTTCCCCTTTCAGCAACCGGTCGCAGGCGTCACAAATGGCATCACGCAGCTCCGGCTCCAGCAAGCCCAGTGACGCGTTGGCCTGGGCCGCCGCACGTTTAACCTGAACCACAGAGGCAATGAATTCGGGCGGCATCGGCTGCCCGCTGACCGGAAAATTGTCCACCGCACGCTGGGTCTGCGCGCCCCAGAGCGCGTTTGCCGGTACCCGGACCTCACCCAGGCTGTCTTTTTCAGTTCTGAACTCGGTCATCACATCCTCCTTATGTCACGCTCGATGGCTTCCCACAGCGGCCCTCAGGTGCCGTTGCCATGGGATTTCAGGCGGACATGGTCGCAGATGCCGGTCACCTGCTCAAAGTTCAGAATCAGCGTGTGCACGGTATTGGTGTAGGTATCGTGCAGATGAAACTTGAAGCGGCTCTGCTTCTCGCCCTGCAGAAAAGCATCGTACTCGCGCACCAGTTCTCGCACATCACCGCCGGCGTCCTGGCTCCAGGTGGCATTGAACGGCCCCAGCACGGCGCCGCCGGCAAGGCAGATGGTGACTTCGTGGTTGGTGAGATGACTGTCTTGAGTGGTCATGACATTTACCTCCTGAAAGCACTCAGCGTTAAGTGTAGTCGCTCTCAGACAGTGGGCTCTGGCAATTGCCAAAGTCATCACAGAAACGAACATTCTCGGCGCCACAACCTGCATTTGCAGGAAATTCCTACAAAACGACTGACGCCCGCCTGATAACCTGTCCAGCCGATTCGATATCAAGGAACGACCGGAAACATGGGGCACTTCCACTCACCCACCGTTTTACTGCGCTACCACAGCGAAGAGGCAAAGCAGACGTTCGAGGCCTTGTTCGAACAGGACTTCTCGATACACGTCTTCAACTCAGATGACGCTGTGCTCGGGCATCTAGCGGCTGCCGAAGCCCCACCCGCGGCGCTGGTGATGGCCGGATGCGAAGCATCAACCGCAATAAACTCCAGCCTGCTGATTCAGGCAAGAACACAATATCCGGCCGTGCTGAGAGTGTTGATAACCGGGCGCGTTATCCTGAGCGAACTGGTGGCGCTGCTGGACACCCAGGTAATCGATCGTTGCTTCGAGCAGCCCCTGGACCCTGACCTTATCCGATCACACCTTATGGCGGCGGCCCTGACAGGCCCGGAGCTGCGCGGCCAGACCGAGCACCAGCCATCGCCCCCAAACACTGACGGGCAGCGCCCCGTCGTGCTCATTGTCGATGACGAACCTGCCGCCACGAAATATCTGATCCGTCAGCTGGAACACCTGCAGGATGAGTTCACACTCCTGTCCGCAGACAGTGCGGAAGCGGCACTGGACCATCTGCGAACGCCAGGTGCCCCCATTGCAGCGGTGATGACCGACCAGCGGATGCCGGGCATGCAGGGCAAAGAGCTGCTGGATGAGCTGCGTCAGTCTCATCCGGCCATTATCCGGATTCTGACTTCCGCCTGGGGCGAGGTGGATGTTGCCCTCAATGCCGTGAACGAAGGCCGTATCTTTCGTTACCAGAAAAAACCCTGGCAAGCACAAACCTTGCTGCCACTGTTCCGGGAAGCCATCACTCGCCACCGTGAGCTGGCGTCGGCCCTGGACAACACCCGCTGCGAAACCCGGAAACGCTTTGCCGAGCTGCGCCTGAAACGCCACGGCAGGCTCCTCGATCATCTGAGACCGATCCTGAGTTCACAGGTTCCAGATACCACACTGAACGCTTTTCTGGATACCGTGGCCAGCATTGACCACCTGCCTGCAGCGAAAGCACACCTCAGGGCCAGCCAGGACATGCATCTGGAACAGGAGCTTGTCCGGCGGTTCTGTGACCGTGTGCGGCAGGAACTCAGTCGGCTGGAAAACTTCGTCCCGGCAGGCCCCGGGCAGAGCCGGATTGCATCACTGTTCAGCGGGACCCCGCCCCAGGAACGGGCCACATCGTCTCACCCCTGCTCGCCGGCAGAATTACTGGGGCAAGCCCTCAACACCCTGCTTGTCAGCTCCGGTCTTGACTGGAGCCACCTGGTGCTAACCGAGAGCCGCGATCAGCTTCACGTAGCCCCGGAACAACCGCTACGCATCTACAGCCATCTACTGGCTCCGCTCACGCGGCTCTCCGATCCGCTTCTTGAACAACAGGCAGCACTTCTGATGCTGTTCGTCACCACCAGCCTGCTGGGGGGCGATGTCAGTGCTGAGGCAGACGGCCAGTGCCTGCACCTGGCCATAACGCTGCCGGTACTCCCTGGATCGGGTAACTGACCGTGAATCCTCCGCGCAGACTCCGGCTGTTCGCGACCGTCAGCCACCGTCTTTTCCGCGACGGATTGCTATTCCAGATTCTTCATAACGAAGACATTGAGCTAGTAGGCGAATCCGAGACCGGCGTTGAGACGCTGCAACGCCTGGCTACTGTCAGACCCGGCGTGCTATTGATTGAAGAGAATCTGAAAGACAATGATGGACTCACCATTGCTGAAAACGCCCTCAGCCTGCACCCGGCACTCTCGGTGCTGCTGATCTCAGACACTCCGGTCAACAGCTCGCGCATGGCGATTTACCTGGAGTCCGGAATCAAGGCGGTGGTCTCGAAACAGCAGTCGATCCAGGAACTGATCAAAACCCTGTTCTACATTCGCAGCGGTCAGGTATACCTTGGCAACTGGCAATCAACACGCGACCGGGCTGATGACGCTCTTACCGCTTACCAGGCATTGTCCGGCCGCGAACGAGAGGTGGCGAGACTGATGTCACAGCGGGTCGCGGTTCGAGATATCGCTGAGGAGCTGGGGGTGTCCTGTAAAACGGTGCATTCCTACAAGGACCGGATCTTCGTCAAGCTGGGCTTCGAACGCTTGCCGGAGCTCATTCTGTTTATGCAAAGACATCACCAAAGGGCGTTACCATGAACCTGCTCTCCGGTATTGAGCAGATCAAACAGCTGCCTGTTGATCGGCAACGGCGGTTCGAACGTTTTTCCCGCACCCAGTACCGGTACCGCGTACTGCCGCTGTTCGCCGATGTCTACCTGATCATCGCGTTTATCGGCACCCTGCTATTCCTGGCCGGGCAGCTCACTCACTCAGTGGAGCCCCCGGTGTTTGCCGGTTACCTGCTCTACACCGGGGTGCTGACAGCGCTTATTCTGGCTCATCGCTTCACCCGGTTGCGGCGAGCGGCACCGCTGGTTGTCTATCTCGTATTCATCAACATGGCGACATTCAGCTACCTCGGCTATATCGGTGCCGGCGCCGCCATCGCGCCTGTGGTGGGGCTGTTCTTTTTTATCAGCTCGGTCGGCATCATCACCCTGTCGCTGAAGCACACCAGCATCATTTTGGCGGCCAACCTGATCCTTCTGGTGCTGGCCACCGCCGTCACGGCCCCGACCGATCAGGTTGTCACCGTGCTTATCGGCGTAATCACCAACTGGCTGATTCTGATGTGCCTGGTGGTTTCGCCGTTATCGGCGTGGTTTTTCTCCAAGTTCCTGCGCAACCTGCTGGCCCTGCAGTTTCTGCTCAGAGATCGAAACCGGCAACTTTCCCGCGCCTTGCAGACACTGGAGGCCACCGAGGACAAACTGGCCCAGGAGCAGAAACACCAGGCCCTGAGCCACATGGCCAAGGGGCTGCTGCACGAGATTACCAATCCGCTCAATTGCGCCATACAGGCGGTAGACTTTTCCGCGGCGATCAACCGGAATGCGGACGTGGCCGAGGCGCTGGACGATGCTGCAAGCCATCAACACCGGATTGCAGAAATCGTCTCGGATCTGATCGAATTCTCCCGCCCGGCGCCGGATCATGGCCCGGAGGCTGTAAATCTCGAAAAGCTGGTGCAAACCGCGCTGCGATTTTGCCGGCACCAGCTTCAGGGCACCGCAGTCACCACCCAGATCCCCGCTGGCCTCTCGGTCGCCTGTTTTCCGTCACCGCTGATTCAGGTGTTCGTCAACCTCCTGATGAATGCATCGTCAGCCATCCGTGCTGCTAGCCCTGCACGACCGCAAATCCGGATTACCGCTGCCGCCACCGAAGCCGTGACCAGCATTACCGTCCGGGATAATGGCAAAGGCATCGACTCCAGTGACCTGCAGCGACTGACCGACCCGTTTTTCTCCACCAGCGAGACGCCGGATAACCTGGGGCTGGGATTGAGTATCTGCCACACCATCATGCGGCATCATCGTGGCGCCATGAAGATTGCCAGCGAACCCGGGCAATGGACCGAGGTGATACTGGAACTACCCCGGCATATCGATGGGCCCGACAAAAGCACTCGCCCTCCCAACTAAAACCGGTAAACCAGCCGCAGGGTCGCGGCATTGCCCCCGGGATCCGGCGACAGACGATTACCGCTGATCTCCGGCATCAGGTAATTCAAGCGAAGCTGAATGTCTTTACCCAGATAGTAATTCAGGCCCACGGTGGTGACGCTGGCTTCCGCCCCGATGCTTCGATCCC
>NZ_DIHV01000087.1:0-19385 GCF_002420325.1 Marinobacter sp. UBA5687 | reverse complement strand
TTGAACTCGCCTCGCTCGTATGGGCGCTGGTCATCGGTCAACAGCAGGCCGGCCTGGACATAGCCCCCGGTAAACCGCCACCATTCGCCGCCTTTACGACGCACCTCCTGAGCCATGACTTCTGCTGTCACCGTCAACCGATGGAACTGCCAACCGGCCTCCACGCCCGCAAGCCTGCTTTCACGGGCCTCAAAGCGGGGACTGCGAACCACGTTGTCAGCGCTGAACACCTCGGCCTCATCCTTGATCTGGAATTCCTCCTCACGATGCTGGCGCCAGGATGCCGCTGCACCGATGTGGAGTACCTGATCCTCCGAGCGGACGGGAGCACGGGAGACCCTGGCAGTTACAGCGCTGCCGTCTTCCGGTTTACGCTCATCGCTAAATATACCCAGCGCCCAGGTTGAGGATTTCCGGTACTGCCCTACCATAATCCCCAGTGAACGGCCCGGTGCAAAGGCCGATGTAGCCATTGAGCGCTCACCCGTACCGAGACTTGAGTAGCTGGTCAGCCGTTCCATACCGAACGGCTCCTTGAACTGGCCCAGCCGGACGGCAAGGCGATCAGGGCCGTTGTACTGAACATAGGCATCGCCCAACTCTGCGTCTTTGTTGTCGCCTTCAATCTCGTAGCCGCCGTCAATCTCGGCCTCCCAGGCGTCGCCCCACGCCAGTTCAACCTGGAGCTTGGCGTTGCGCAACACGCCATGCGTCGTGGATTCTTCTCCGTCCTCATCATGGAACGCGCCGTAGTGGTCGACACCGGCCGCGATGTAACCACTCACCTCCGCCTGAGCCCCCCCGTCACCATCACTCGCCAGGGCGCCTGAACCAATCATCGGCAGCAGCGCAAAGGCCAGCAGTTTGCCCGCTTGCTCATTCATGCCCCGCCTCCAGATGATAGTGCATTCGAAGCATCGCGGTGTCTCTCAGGTAGCTGACAGACACCACATCAACCCGGAACACATCCAGCCCGGTGCGTTCCCTGAGATCGGCAATCAAGGCTGCCTGTTGTTGCCGGTGGACGTTCTCGATCTTTTCGTATTCCACCTCCTTCTCACCGTGTCGCGGTAACAGGATGCGGGTCTCGAGCACAACCGCCAGGGCGATGACCAGGCCATTCAGCATGATCAACTCCAGGTGGTGCATGGTCCCGACTGCCGCCAGCAAGGCCATGGCGATCACCAGGAACAGGTAGGTCATCTCCTTGATACCCAGGGCTTCGGTGCGATAACGCAGCATCGAGAACACGGCAAACAGGCCAAAGGCAAAGCCCATCGTGACCGTGACCGAATGCAGCAGCGCCGTCACCAGAAACACGCCAACGCCGAAGAGAATGAAAGAGGCGGCATTCTCCCGGTGACGGGAATAGCGGTAATAACAGCGAATCAAGACCAATACCGAGGCCGCATTAATCAACAGCCGGATAACAAAATGGAGGTCAACTGCAGATTCCATGAACGCTCCTTAACAACGGTTTGAATCGATTGGTTTTCAGGTTGTCTCCGTCCAGAAAAACCCGACCAACGCAGTACTTGCTAAAAGTCACCGGCCTGTATCCGAGCGCCGCCAGACGCGCCATTAAAGGCGAGCCAGAGGCTTTCCGGTCATATTTGATTTCGAAAATGGCAAGACCTGGGAGCGCAACGGAATGCTGTCGATCAGGCGTCTGGAAGGAGAGCCCGGTATCCACCGTCACCCGCTCATGGCCGTCCCGCCGGAGCAAAGTCATCCGTTCATACCGGACAAAAAGTGCCGGCCGCATCCCTGCAGCCGGAAGGCCGAATTGCCCGGAAAGGAAATCATTGATGACGTGCGGGTCCCGACCGTCTCCGGTTAACGACAACCGGGTTTTGATGGTGCGTTGCCGGTTGCTCTTCTTCTTGACTTCAAGAAAGCTCTCTCCGCTTTGCCGGTAGTGACGAATCCGCAGTTTGAAACGATTAAGCTTGCCGTTGTGATGATCCAGATACAGCTGGCTGTCCGGCGTATCCAGATACAGGGTGTCGTAGGTAAAACGCCGAGCCGCCCCAATCTCAAGCATCGAATACTCGCGCTCCAGCCCCTGAAGACACTGGTCGAGCTCATGAGCCGGAATCATGAACTTGGTGTCCACACGGTTCATCAGGAGCGCTCTTGCCTGCGCCTCAAGGGAATGCCCGGCAAATCTCGCCACCGGGCTACCAACGGCCATGTTCATGGCACGTCGGCCACGTACTCCAGGGTGGCATCCAGGGTGATTGCCACGTCCCCGGCCTGCTCCCCGGTGCCAACACTGGTCAGGGTAATCTGCCCTTGAGCTCCCAGAGCAATCGTCCGGACATCTCCGGGCAGGCTCTCATCCACCTCAAACAGCAGCGCATTGGTGGCAAAGCCATGGAAGCGATGGCTACCCGGTACGTAGTCCGACGATTCAATAAACAGCTGAAGCACATAGGGTTTGAAGCTGTCACCGGCATCCACTCCGATCATCAGGAGGCTAACGACCGCCGGTTTGGTTTCCCGGTCCACGGAATACACCAGGCTGTCCACTTCAAAGGCGGCGTAGGTCAGGCTGGCACTGACGTTGCGCCCGTCCGGCAAGGTGAAATTGAATTCGCCTCGGTCATTTCCACTCTGGGATGTGATGTTACCGGTCAAGGCCGTCGTGGCGGGCGCGCTGCAATCCGGCTCGTTATCCGCCAGTAGCGAGACTTCGCCAGTCGGCGTCTCCGCCGCCATCGCCTGCTCCAGAACAACCCTGCGGGCGGGCTGGTAATCATCGTCGCCCGGCTCGCCGTTGCCGATGATAAAGCGTTCCAGGCTGGCCGCCGCTTCCTCGGTGGTTCCGGTCAATTGCCGGATGCGCGCCAGGCGGTCGGTCAAGGCATTCTCATCCCACTGGGTCTCCAGCAGGTTCTCCAGCTCCGCATAATAAGCTGCCCGGTATTCGGGTATCTGGAACAGACGATCTGCGAGCCGGAAGTTGCGATAGAAAACACCGGTTAGCGGCTTGAGCGGATGGTCCCCGCGAAAAGCCGTGTCGGCCCCCCAGGGGATGAAATGGAACAGTCCGTCCTCCGGGTTACGGTAAATATGGAAGTTGTTGGCATTACCGGTGGCAGAATCCCAGGCGCCGAGCAAGGTTTCCACCGCCCAGAACCGAATGAACTGGTCCACATCGACCAACTGCGGCAACACGTTCAGCATCTGCTCATCTGGCAACGCCAGAGCTTCTGCAACGGCTTGCAGATCGCTGCGGTCGTTTTCCTTTTCGTTGGTCTTCTTCTCGAATCGCTGGCTCAGCCAGGTACCAAAATCGGCGGTCTGCGCCTCATACTGATTGCCCTCATCGTTGCCGAACGCACGGGTCAGGAAAGGCTTTTTAAGAGGCTCTACATTGGTAAACACGCCGAGTGTTTCGCCGTTCACGGTTACCCTGGCGTAGTTGCATCTTGGCGCCGCAATGCCGGCTTCACGGAACTGGTCATACGCCATGCATTGCCTGGCATTGGAAGGATCCTGGCGATTGTTGTTCAGGGTCATCCGGGAGGAATTCTGGTAGGTCCGGCCTTTCTGCAGGTCGTTGAAATCCAGCTTGAGAGAGGGAATGCTCGGGCTCAGGGAGCCCATGTAGCCTTTTTTGCGAACGACGACCTTGTCCATCGATTCGCCATCGATCGTTACCCGGGCCGTATACTCGGTGTATTCGAATGCCGGCACACACTCTCGATCGGTACTGGCCAGGGTTCGGGCCTCGCTGCGGAGTTGGCGAAACTCGTCAGCCGGCATGCGGATGTCTACGGCCAGCACCCGATCCGGTGCGTATAGATCGCCGTCACCTCCGACGTTCACCGGCTCAACCGGGGCATCAAAGTCCGAGGGATCAGAAGAGTCCGAGCCTCCGCCCCCGCAGCCCTGCAACAAGATCAATACCTCGCAGGCCACCAGCCAACGATAGCCACCCCTGAATGTTCTGGATTCCGCCGTTATTGTTTTCATGTACCACTCCCTGAATATTATTGATCTTTGCCGGAACCGAACCGGCTTCAGGGAGTATTGCGAGGAGACGTTCAGGAGTATGTAAGAAGGTATTACAGGGGAGACGGCAGGCCGGAAAATCCGGGGCGAAGCCCCGGCTGTTTATCGTCCCAGGGAGTAGAACTCGGGGTTTGCGCGCATGCTGGTGACATTGGCCATGCGGTTGGACAGGCCGAAGAAGGCCGCGATGCCGGCAATATCCCAGGCGTCCTCATCGGTGAAGCCATGCTCGTGCAGCGCTTGAAAATCGCTGTCGTTGACTTCGTACGCTGATTGGGAAACCTTCACGGCAAAATCCAGCATGGCCTTCTGACGCTCGGTGATATCGGCTTTGCGATAATTCACAGCCACCTGATCGGCCACCAGCGGGTTCTTTTCCCGGATCCGCAAGATTGCTCCGTGGGCCACCACGCAATACTGACACTGGTTCAGGTTGCTGGTGGCCACCACGATCATTTCACGCTCCCCCTTGGTGAGGTTGCTCTCTTTTTCCATCAAGGCATCGTGGTAATCGAAGAACGCCCGAAACTCCGCTGGCCGGTGCGCCAACGCCAGGAACACATTGGGGATGAAACCGGACTTCTCCTGAACCTTGAGAATGCGGCTGCGGATATCCTCCGGAAGAGCATCCAGCTCAGGCACCGGGAAGCGGCTGATGGGCAATTCGTTCTGTACTGACATGGTACGTCCTCTGTTTCTTTGTATCGTTAGTGAGACGGGCCGGCATTACCCGGCCACGGGAATCACAATCCGGCCCCGGATCTTGCCGTCCATCAGCTGGCCGGCAGCGTCGATGACGTTGTCAAAGGCCACTTCGGTGATCATGCTGTCCAGCAACTCAGGGGACAGATCCTCAGACAGGCGCTTCCAGGCGTACAAACGGTCTGCTTTCGGCGCCATCACACTGTCGATGCCACACAGGGTCACGCCACGCAGAATGAAAGGCGCCACCGTCGCCGGGAAATCCATGCCCGCTGCCAGCCCGCATGCGGCCACCACACCGTGGTATTTCATGCCGGCACAGACGTTTGCCAGCACCTGGCCACCGGCCACATCCACCGCCCCGGCCCAGGTTTCACGAGCTAGCGGCTTACCGGGCTCGCTCAGCTCGGCCCGATCCAGAATCTGTTTGGCACCCAGAGATTTCAGGTAGACTTCTTCTTCGGGCCGGCCGGTCACTGCCGTTACCGAATAACCCAGCTTGGCAAGGATGGCGACGGCTACGCTGCCGACTCCGCCAGTGGCCCCGGTCACCAGAATGTCGCCGGAATCCGGTGTGACGCCGTGCTTCTCCAGCGCAATCACGCACAACATTGCGGTATACCCCGCGGTACCTATGGCCATGGCCTGACGGGCCGTGAATGGCGCCTGCAGCGGGATCAGCCAGTCCCCGGACAGTCGTGCTTTCTGGGCCAGACCACCCCAGTGCTTCTCGCCCACGCCCCAGCCATTAAGAACCACTTCGTCTCCGGCCTTGAACTCAGGGTTGGACGATTCCGTCACCACGCCAGCCAGGTCAATGCCCGGCACCATCGGATAGGTTTTCGCGATGGGCGCGCGGCCGGTAATGGCCAGTCCATCCTTGTAGTTCAGGGTGGTGTAGGCCACCTCAACGGTCACATCGCCTTCGGGCAACTGGGACTCATCAACGGATTTCAGCGCCACCTGCTGGTCGCCACGGCTGCCTTCTATCAGGATTGCTTTGAACATGTTGCCTCCACTGTTTCGTGAACGTGAGTAGATCGGTTGTCATCAGGAACCGCGCACCAGCGCCATAAAGCCCTGGGCAAAACGGTCAAGCGGTTCCGGGGATTGTTCCAGCTTGGCCCTTAGCACCGCACCTTCCCACCCTGTCCAGAAGAATTGTGCCATCTGGTCGCAGGACAGGCTCTGGGGCACTTCACCAAGCTTGCGAGCTTCTTCGAGAACCCGCTCAACCCGCGACTCCCAGTCCCGGAAAACGGCGCACAACAAACTCCGAAAGCTCTCTGGCAAAGCCGCCATTTCCTGACCGAGATTGCCAATCAGGCATCCCCGGCGATAATCGAACTTCTGCATGCCCGCTTTGGCGCCATCCACAAAGGCCTGAATCCGCGCCAGGGGGCTGAGGGACGCATCGGACAACGAGCGCTCCAGCTTCTTCGCAAAGAACTGGCCGTAAGCCTCAATCAGGGCCCTGCCGAAGGCTTCCTTGTTGTCGAAGTAATGATAGAAGGAGCCCTTGGGCACGCCCGCCTGTCGCAGGATTTCGTCTATACCGGTGTAGGAGTAGCCCTTCTCTGTCAGCACCCCCAGGCCCACTTGGATCAAGGTATCCCGGGTGTTCTGATAACTCGCTGCCGAGGATTTGGGCGGCCTGCCCCGTCGGCGCTTTACTGGTAGCTGATTCATCCATCACCCTTAATTAGACCGAGCGTCTAATTAATATCCCAGAAATTAGACCGAGTGTCTACAAAATATAAAGTTGGACGAACAAAGCGGCCACGGAAGCCCGCGGCCGCGCACCCATATTATTCAGAAGAATCCGAGTGGGTTGGTGTCGTAGCTGGTCAACATACACTTGGTCTGCTGGTAGTGCTCCAGCGCCATCTTGTGGGTTTCCCGGCCAACCCCGGATTTCTTGTAACCACCGAACGCGGCGTGGGCCGGATAAGCGTGGTAGCAGTTCATCCAGACCCGACCGGCCTGGATGTTGCGGCCCATGCGGTAGGCCAGGTTGGTGTCTCGGGTCCAGACACCGGCACCCAGACCAAACTCGGTGTCGTTGGCAATCGCCAGGGCTTCTTCCTCGGTCTTGAAGGTGGTAACGCCCACCACCGGGCCAAAGATTTCTTCCTGGAAAACCCGCATCTTGTTGTCGCCCTTGAACAGGGTTGGCTGGATGTAGAAGCCGTTGTTGAACTCACCTTCCAGGTGCTCACGGTCACCGCCGGTCAGTACAACCGCGCCTTCCTGGCGACCGATTTCCATGTACGACATGATCTTGTCAAACTGTTCCCTGGAGGCTTGGGCACCCACCTGGACGTCCGTATCCAGCGGGTTGCCACGTTTGATGGCCTTGGTACGCTGAACCACCTTGTGCATGAATTCTTCGAACATGTCTTCCTGAACCAGCGCCCGGGACGGGCAGGTACAGACTTCCCCCTGGTTGAAGAACGCCAGCACCAGGCCTTCCACACACTTGTCGATGAACTCCGGCTCGGCCTTCATAACATCCGAGAAGTAGATGTTCGGCGACTTGCCGCCCAACTCCACCGTAGACGGGATAATGTTTTCCGCCGCGCACTTGAGGATATGCGAACCAACCGGCGTGGAACCGGTAAAGGCGATCTTGGCGATACGCTTGCTGGTCGCCAGGGCTTCGCCGGCTTCCGGGCCATAGCCATTGACGATGTTGATCACACCCGGAGGCAACAAGTCACCAATCAGCTCCATCAGCACCAGAATACTGACCGGAGTCTGTTCGGCGGGCTTGAGCACCGTACAGTTGCCGGCGGCCAGGCAGGGGCCCAGCTTCCAGGCCGCCATCAGTAACGGGAAGTTCCAGGGGATGATCTGACCAACCACGCCCAGCGGTTCGTGGAAGTGGTAGGCGACGGTATTATGGTCAATTTCGCCCATGTGCCCTTCCTGAGCCCGGATACAACCGGCGAAATAACGGAAGTGATCGGCGGCCAGCGGGATGTCGGCATTCAGGGTTTCACGCACCGCCTTGCCGTTGTCCCAGGTTTCCGCCACGGCCAGTTGCTCAAGGTTGGCTTCAATGCGATCGGCAATTTTCAGCAGGATGTTGGAACGTTCGGTTGGCGACGTTTTGCCCCAGGCCGGCGCCGCCTTGTGGGCGGCATCCAGCGCCAGGTCGATATCCTCGGCCGAGGAACGGGGCACTTCACAAATGACCGCACCGGTAACAGGGGTGATGTTCTCGAAATACTGGCCTTTAACCGGCGCCACCCACTCGCCACCGATAAAGTTTTCATAGCGGGATTTGAAGGAGACAATGGAACCTTCTTTTCCGGGTTGTGCATAGATCATGACATCTTCCTCTTTGTTGTATTTGTCGCGGGGCAACGCAGCCTTTCGCGCTAACAAAACAAAGGTAGACCTCAATCCGGAACATTTGTATGGAGAGGGAAGATAATCCGCTTATCCGATGGTCTTAGTCGGCACCGAAGTGCTCCAGCTCTTTCAGGCAATCCTCAACAAAGGCTGCAGGATCCGCCATCACAGCCTCGTCCGCCACAACACCAAACTGCACTTGTCCGCCGTAGCTGACAATGCTGACACCCAGCCCGATATCACCGGCCTGAGGCACCCAGAACATCTGCTCGGTGATCTCACATCCAGCCAGATAGCGGGTGTCCGGAGTGCCAGGAACGTTAGATACCACCGCCGAAGCTTTCCCGAAGAACAGGTCGGCGAAGGGCCTGCGTCCCGGTTCGGGAATCAGTGCCGCGCAGCTGGTTAGCCCCCAGGCCAGGCCAGGCTGCCAGCTCTTCTTCAGTTTCCGGGTTTCATGCTTGATCCGGAACAACCGCTCCAGGGCACTCTCTCCATCCACCGGCAAAGGCACGAACACCGTGCCAAAGCAGTTACCGGGCTCGCCCTCTTCCGGCCGCACGCCGTCGGGCAGGCGAGCCCGGATGTCGACCGGCACCGCCGCGTGCATCACCGCCTCATCCAGTTGCTCCGGAGTCATGCCCAGTCGGGGCTTGACTGCCGCCGCCACGCAGGCGAGCAGGACATCGTTGATGGTTGTACCGGTTGCCCGGGCAATCGTGCGGAAGCGGGACAGAGGTACCGGGGAGGACCAGCGGCAGCTGCGTCGGCCCAGTAGCGGGCGTTTCAACTCAGACGGAGAGTCCTCTGGGCTCACCAGAAACTCACTGAATTCGTGCACCAGGCGCAGACTGTTTTCCAGGGCACGGCCTGCCATGCTCTTGCCAGTGCCTGGCGTTGATGGCGTATCGACAGAACCAGAGACGGCCGGAATCGCCTCTGCCATCCGGGCTTCCAGCCAGCTTTGGGCAGCCGCCATCCAGGCTCCAGCGCGGGGCTCCTCCGTTGATCCATAAACGGCCGGATACTGTCGCGGCGATGCCGGGCACAGGCGGTCAAAAATACCCAGCAGGGACAAGCCATCGGCGTAACAGTGATGCAGCCTCAAAACTAACGCAGCGCCACCCTGTGCGTTGGGTGCCAACCAGAATTTCCAGCGTGGACGATACAGCGGCAAGGGTTCGTTCAGGCGCTCGGAGACCCAGTCCTGCAGCTGTTCCGGCTCGAATCGGTCCAGCGCCACATCAAGGTGCTGGGGGGCGGAAAAGGTCTGGTCTTTCTCCCAGTACCAGGCAGGCGCACGCCACACCGGGCGGCAGCGGAACCGCTCCCAGGCCAGCCAGTATACCTCCAGAAACTCCCGGAAACGGCCCGGCGTCAGCCCGTCGACCCTCAGCATGATGGTGATGGTCATCGGGTTTTCGGGCCGTTCCAGAGCCAGCCAGGCTGAATCCGAAGGCAGCATGAGATGCGATTGCTCCTGGCTCAAACCCGATTATCCCCGATCAATAGCGTGCCTGTAGGAAAGAAAACCAATCCGGCATTGTGCCAGAGTCCGGATACCGGCTCCATCCTCGGGCACCGCGCACAGAGTTACAAAAAATTACACGTGAGTAACTGTTCAGTCCTATACTGGTTATATGGCCCGGTGCCATGGTTATAAAACCGTGCCCCGGATCGGCCAATTGGCCTCAACACACCATTTTTGCAGGCACTGGCGCCACTAAACCCGTTCGGCATTCACGGTACAAATGTCATACCGGCTCAGCAAAACCAATAACACAACGAAAAGCGGCCGGAGGGAGATGAATCATGAAAGCCAGTCATGTTCGCAAGCTGATCAAACCGATCGAAAGCGCCTATTCCGAAATGTTTTCCGGCCGGGTTTACCGCGTGGGCCGGGGTGCTGTGTCTGTGCGTAATCACAGTGGCACAGCAGAGCACACCGTTATTGGCGTGCATGGCTTTCTTGAGAATCACTGTTACTTTACCCAGGCCTACGATGGCCCCACCACCGAACTGATTTTGCTCACCTGCAGCAACTATCACATCCCGGTGAACGGTGTAACGCCAGAGAATCCGGCCTGGGAAGTGCCCATCAAGCACCTGGAAGGCACCATCGAATACGACGCCTGCATCCTGAATCAGTCGTTGCAGAACCTGCCCAGCACCGAGAACATCCGGATCCATGGCCACTCCCGGGGTGGCGCGGTCATTCTTGAAGCTATCCGGCAGTGGCCGGAGCTCTACGAAAACGTGGAAGTGGTACTGGAAGCGCCGGTTTTACCCCAGGGCAAACTGCATGCTCTGGTAACCACATTGCTCGAACCAGTCAGCCATGGCATGTGGCCCTGGTTGATTCGTCTGATCAACAGCGCCCCCCAGTCGGCCTATGGTCAGACCTTCTTCGGCAAGATGAACCCGCGCAAGCGCCAATTGCTGAGCAAACTGTTCTATGCCACCAAAGACCATCTGACCATTGTTCGCAACATCGAGAACATCATGGAATGGATGGCCCGCACCGACACCTCGGTCTATCGCCATGTGCGCCACGGGACTTTCCTGATACCGGCCACCGACCGAATACTGGATCGCCAGGCCATGCTGGCCAGCGCCCGCACCAGCCCCACCACCATGCGCATTGTCGAAACCGAAGCTCCCAGCCATTTCATCACGCTGGACAGCAAGGAATGGGTGCCGGGTCTGGAAACCCTGGAGGCCGCCGCCCAGGGCTGAATTCAACCGTAACGGGCAGGTGCGCCAGATCCAAGGCTCCGTTAAACTGGCGCTTTTCTGCCCGGTTGAATGGAGCCTTTAATGTATCGTGAGCGGCTGGTTGCCACGGATGTGCACACTGAGAACGCCCACCGCCTGAAACGCCTGCTGCTGGAATACCACGATTTCCGCCAACACAAGGCCAGGCATCCTCTTCGGGACGAGGCCCACCAGGTGGCGGACTGGCAGGCAGAGCGGCTAAAAAACACCCACCAGGATTTATACCGTCACCCGGGCTACCACACCGGCCTGGAATTTCTGCTGACCGACCTCTATGCCCCTGCCGGCATGACCCGCCGGGACGACAACATCGATCGGGTGTTCCCGAAGATGGTGAAATGGCTTCCCGACCACCTGCTGGCCACCTTTGCCGGCCTGGTCGAGCTCAACCTGATTACCCAGAGCCTCGATCTTGAGCTGGCAGAGATACTTGCGCAGCAGGGCTTTTCGGCAACAGGTCTTGATGATGAGCGTTACTGCGAGGCTTATCGCGCCGGCAACCAGCTAACGATTCGCAAACGACAACTGGCTCTGGTGGCAGAAACCGGGCAGGAACTGGATCGCTACGTTCGCAACCGCACCCTCGGTTGGCTACTGTCCATGACCCGCGGCCCGGCCGAGATGGCCGATCTGGGTGATTTGCACAGCTTTCTGCACCGGGGCTACAGCGCCTTTCGGAAAATGGATCGGGTCGACCTGCTGATTGATCGCCTGCTCAGCCGGGAACAACGAGTGATGAACAACATTCTGGCGGGCCACCGGACCCCTTTCTCCCTGCCGGACGACCTGTAGCGGGATTCAGGCCTGGATGATCTGGTCCAGCTGGGAGTGAATCTCCTGCTCAATGCGGGATTTGAAGGGCCGAAGCATCAACCCCAGCTCCAGCCGGATATGCAGGTCGTTCTCGGAAATATCCAGCTGCCCTTTGACACCGCTGCGTTTGAACTTCAGCAGATCGCCTTCCCACTGGTAATTGACATCGAATTGTTTGGACAAATCCTTGGCCAGGGTTTCGGCCGCCTCGCGGGCGTGCTCCTTGTCCAGGGAATGGGCGCGATGGATATCGATAACAGACATGAATCAGTTTTCTCAGTGATTTGGAAACGGTTTTACAGTGTAAGCCGGCAATAAACTTGTAGCCAACCCCTCAAAGGTTAGAATACAGGGCTTAGATTCTGACAGGACCAACTTCCATGAGCGAGCAGCAAGCACCGGGCACCCAAGGCAACGGCCAGGACGACGTTACCCACTTCGGCTTTCGCAATGTGCCGAAAAGCCAGAAGGCCGGTCAGGTGGCCCAGGTTTTCCACAGTGTCGCCGGCAAGTACGACCTCATGAACGACCTGATGTCCATGGGCATTCACCGCCTGTGGAAGCGCTTTACTATTGAATTGAGCGGCGTACGCCCGGGCCATCAGGTGTTGGACATTGCCGGCGGTACCGGCGACCTGACCATGAAGTTTTCCGATCTTGTGGGCCCGTCCGGCAAAGTGGTGCTGGCCGATATCAACGCCTCCATGCTGCAGGTGGGTCGCAGCCGCCTGACCGACCGGGGTTACGCCGGCAACATCGAATACGTACAGGCCGATGCCGAACACCTGCCGTTCCCGGACAACAGTTTCCAGGCGGTGTCTATTGCTTTCGGCCTGCGCAATGTGACCGACAAGGATCAGGCCCTGCGGGATATGGCCCGGGTACTTAAGCCGGGCGGCAAGCTGATGGTGCTGGAATTCTCCAAGCCCACCAACCCGCTGCTGAGCAAGGCCTACGACACGTATTCCTTCACCGCCCTGCCCCTGATGGGCCAGCTGATTGCCGGGGACAGCGAGAGCTACAAGTACCTGGCCGAGTCCATCCGCATGCATCCGGATCAGGAAACCCTGAAGGGCATGATGGAAACTGCCGGCCTGGTGAACTGCAAGTACTACAACATGACCGGCGGCATCGTGGCCCTGCACGTGGGAATCAAGCCCTGATGTTCCCCGGCCCGACCCTGCTGTCTGCGACAGGCGCCATTATAGAGGGCGCCCTGAACCGGGCGCTGACACTGGACCCGGCGGGCCAGCGCGCCTTGCTGGGTGCCTTGGGCGGGCCGGTTCAGTTCACCGTTACGGCCCCGGTCACCATGCACTGGACCCTGAATCGCGTTGGCGAACGGGTGCAGGTTCGCAGCCAGCCGGATCCGCAACCGGCGTTAATCATCACCGGGCGACCGGTCGCCTTTGCCGCCCTGGCACTGGGCGATGAGAGGGTATTTGCCGACGAACGCCTGACGGTGGAGGGCGACACGGCCCTGGCCCACCAGCTACAGCGCGCCCTGAACCAGCTGCAACCGGATTGGGAAGCGGCCATGGCAAACCACCTGGGCGATGTGCCGGCCCATTTCATCGGCAAACGCATCCGCCAGGCGGTCAAATGGAGCCGCCAGGCGTTCAGCACCATGAACGCCAATGTGGAGGAATATGTCCACGAAGAGAGCCGCACTCTGCCCGGCCGGCGGGAGCTGGAGGCCACCTTTCAGGATATCGATGAGCTGAGCCTGCGCACCGAACGCCTGGAGGCTCGGCTGAAGCAACTGCAAGCTCCCGGCAGCGATAACAATACGGAGACCCTGTGACCCGCCTGCAACGCCTGTTCCGAATTGCCTGGGTATTCTGCCGCTACCGGCTGGACACGTTTCTGCCCTTGTCTGAACTGCCCACACCGCTGAAAATCTTTTTTTTGCTGGCACCCTGGCACCTGTTCCCGCAGCCAAAACTGAGCCGGGGTGACCGCCTGCGCCTGGCCCTGGAAGAGCTGGGCCCGGTTTTCGTCAAGTTCGGACAGATTCTCTCCACGCGCCGGGATCTATTGCCGGATGACATGGCCGAATCCCTGAAACAGCTGCAGGACAGGGTTCCACCGTTCCCCAGTGAACAGGCCCGAGGCATTATCGAGAAATCGTTGGCTGCGCCCGTCTCGGAACTGTTTGCCGAGTTCAGTCCAGACCCCATGGCCTCGGCGTCGGTGGCCCAGGTGCACGCCGCAACCCTACCCAACGGCCAGAAGGTGGTGGTCAAGGTTTTGCGCCCCGGCATCGAAAAAGTCATCCGCCAGGATCTGGGCCTGATGTACCTGATGGCCGGCCTGCTCGAAAAGTACTGGTCTGAAGGTAAGCGCCTGCACCCCGTGGAGGTGGTGGCAGACTATGACGCCACCATCCATGACGAACTGGATCTGCAACGGGAAGCCGCCAACGCCAGCCAGTTGCGCCGGAATTTCGAGAACTCCCCGCTGATCTACATCCCCTCTATCGACTGGGATTACACCCGAAAATCGGTGCTGGTGATGGAACGCATTCACGGCATTCCTATTGCCGATGTACCCGCCCTTGAAAAGGCGGGCGTCAACATGAAGGTACTGGCGGAAAAAGGGGTGGAGATCTTCTTTACCCAGGTATTCCGTGACAGCTTTTTCCATGCTGACATGCATCCGGGCAATATCTTTGTCGATGTCAGCAATCCCGCCGACCCGAAGTACATTGCCATCGACTTCGGCATCGTCGGCACTCTGGCCCCCGACGACCAGAGCTATCTCGCCCGCAACCTGTTGGCCTTCTTCCGCCGGGATTACCGCCAGGTAGCACAACTGCACATCCAGTCTGGCTGGGTGCCGCCGGAAACCCGCGTCAACGAGTTTGAGGCCGCCATTCGGACGGTGTGCGAACCCATCTTCGAGCGCCCCCTGAAGGATATTTCCTTTGGTCACTTCCTGTTACGCCTGTTCCAGACCGCTCGGCGCTTCAACATGGAAGTGCAGCCACAACTTGTGCTGTTACAGAAAACCCTGCTCAATGTCGAAGGCCTTGGCCGCCAGCTCTATCCGGACCTGGACCTGTGGAGTACCGCCCAGCCGTTTCTGGAAGACTGGATGCGTAAACGCATCGGTCCGTCCGGCCTGATCAAGTCTCTGCAGAACCACCTGCCATCATGGCTCGAGCAATCGCCAGAGATGCCCCAGTTGGTTCACGACGCACTACTACAGATACGCTCCAGCGGCCCCACCGAAGCGCAAAACCGGGCAACCCTGGCGCTGATGAAAGAGCAGCAAATGCGCAGCGAACGCCGTTGGCGCCGGGGCTTCATCGCCCTGGTTCTGGCAGGCGCGGCCCTGGTGGGCAGCCAGCCCCACGCCGGGCAGTGGCTGGCCGATCTGCCGGTCTGGAGCTGGGTCTTGCTTGCCGGAGCGGCAGGCGTCATGCTCCGGGGCAGTCGCTGAACCATCAAAGATTCAGGATTCATAAAAATGCAAGATTCTCCCGCTAACGTCGTACAGCCTGACTGGCTCGACGAGATCCAATGGACAGAAGACGGTCTGGTGCCGGCCATTGCCCAGGATGCCAATAATGGCGATATCCTGATGATGGCCTGGATGAACCGGGAATCTCTCCGGCTCACGGTTGAGGAAGGACAGGCGGTGTACTGGTCCCGTTCCCGTGGCAAACTCTGGCGCAAGGGCGAGAGCTCCGGGCACCAGCAGGTGCTCCGGGATATCAGGCTCGACTGCGATGCCGATGTGGTGCTGCTGAAAGTGGAACAAAAAGGCGGCATTGCCTGCCATACTGGCCGGCGAAGCTGTTTTTACCGAACCCTGAAAGATGGTCAGTGGGTGAGCGCCGATCCGGTTATCAAAGACCCGAATACCATCTACGGCAGCAACTGAGGAGCAGACACCGTGAGTGATGTACTGGAACGCCTGGCACAGGTACTGGAAGCCCGCAAAGACGCGGACCCCGACACGTCCTACGTCGCCAGCCTGCATGCCAAGGGGCTGAACAAGATTCTGGAGAAGGTGGGCGAAGAGTGCACCGAGACGCTGCTGGCCGCCAAGGATGCAGAGCATTCCGGCGACACCCGGGACCTGGTGTACGAGACGGCCGACCTCTGGTTTCACAGCCTGGTAATGCTGTCACGACTGGGCCTGGGACCGAAGGATATTCTGGATGAACTGGCCAGCCGTTTCGACCTGTCAGGCCTGGAAGAAAAAGCCTCCCGGAATCCGTAAAGGAGTACCCCCAAGGGGTATTTCCGCAAGGGGTGGCGGTTGGCGTACAATGTCATGCAACAGCAACATTTGAACGAGGAACCCTCATGGGTATCAGCATCTGGCAACTTCTTATCGTACTTGGCATCGTCATCCTGTTATTCGGAACCAAGAAACTCCGGAACATCGGCAGCGATCTCGGCGGCGCCATCCGTGGATTCAAAAAATCCATGAACGACGAGGAAGAGAAGAACGCCGAACAGCAACCGCTGGAAAAACAGAACGCCGAGCAACAAGCCCAGGCGGAAGACAAGCCCAAAGAAAAGCAAGGCTGAGCACCCCCTGAATGTTCGACATCGGCTTTCTAGAGCTGCTGATCTGCGGCGTGATTGCATTGCTCGTGCTCGGCCCGGAGCGTTTGCCGACGGCGGCGCGGGCGGCTGGCCGCTGGATCGGTGGCGCCCGGCGCATGGTCAGCCAGTTCACCAGTGAGCTGGACCGGCAGTTGAAGGCGGAAGAACTCCGGGAGGAGCTGCGCAAAGCGGGTGATGTGGGCCTGGACGATGTGGAGAAGACCGTGCGCGGCGCCCTGGATGAGGCGAAAAAGTACGAGCACATGATCCTGCCGGACGATCAGACCCGCAAGCCCAGGCCGGCGCCGGCAACCCGGCGGGTCACGCCCCCCTCTCCGGAGGCGGACGACCAGCCCGAACCTCCGCATGAACCCGTCAGGGATGAGACGGCGGCCAGCGATCAACCCAGTGAATTCTCACCGACCAGCCCCTCGGACAAGCATTCATGAGCGCCACCCCAAACGGCCAGCAGACATCGGCTGAACAGCAGGAAATGCCCCTGATCGAGCATTTGCTCGAGCTACGCAACCGGCTACTGAAAATGGTGCTGGCGGTGATTATCTGTTTCGCCGTCATCTATCCGTTTGCCAACGAGCTCTACCTGCTGTTATCCCAGCCGTTGCGCGAACTTTTGCCGGTCGGCCAGACCATGATCGCCACCGACATCACCTCGCCGTTCTTTGCGCCCCTGAAGCTGGCGCTGGTTCTGGCGGTATTTGTCGCCATTCCGATCATTCTCTACCAGCTCTGGAGTTTTGTGGCGCCCGGGCTCTATGCCCATGAAAAGCGCCTGGCCTTCCCGCTGTTGTTTACTTCCGTGCTGTTGTTCTACGCTGGCGCGGCTTTCGCCTATTTCGTGGTCTTTCCGCTGGTGTTCGGTTTCTTTACCGCCATCGGCCCGGAGGGCATTGTCGAACTGCCTGACATCAGCAGTTATCTGAACTTCGTGCTCAAGATGTTTTTTGCCTTCGGTATTGCGTTTGAAATCCCCATTGCGACGGTACTGCTGATTCTGACCGGCGCCACCACGCCGCAAGACCTGGCCGCCAAGCGCCCCTATGTGGTCGTGGCCTGTTTCATCATCGGCATGCTGCTGACCCCACCAGATATCATCTCCCAGACGCTCCTGGCCGTGCCCATGTGGATTCTGTTCGAGTTCGGCATCATCTTTGGTCGCCTTGCCTACCGGGAACGGGAAGAGGCCGACGGAGAAGAGCCCGAAGCCTGATGAATCTGGCCCTGCTGTTTGAGGAAGACTTCGTCGCCCCGGACCGGGTGCGTCTCCGCGGCCGTCGGCTGGAGCACCTGAAAACGGTGCTTAAAGCCGGCACCGGCCATCGCATACCGGCTGGCCGGGTAAACGGCCTGATGGGCCATGGTGAAGTGCTGTCAATGACAGAGACCGAGGCCGAATTGCTGGTAACCCTGGATCAGCAACCCCCTGCCCCCTTACCGCTCACGCTGATACTGGCTATGCCCCGGCCCAAGATGTTCCGGCGGGTACTGCAGACCTGCGCTTCTCTGGGTGTGAAGGATCTCTGGCTGATCAACAGCTACAAGGTGGAAAAGAGTTTCTGGCAAACGCCCTGGCTCACCGAGGATCATCTGAGAGAGAACCTGACCCTGGGCCTTGAACAGGCCAAAGACACGTTGATGCCTCAGGTCCATATCCGCAAGCTGTTTAAACCCTTTGTCGAGGATGAACTACCGACACTGCTGGGTGGCAAACGGGCGCTGGTAGCGCATCCGGGCATGGCGGCCCCCTGCCCCACCCACCTCAATGAGCCGGCCGCCCTGTGCATTGGTCCGGAAGGGGGCTTTACCGATTACGAAGTCGGAAAGCTGGAGGAAGCCGGCTGCCAGAGCGTGCATCTGGGCCCGAGGATTCTTCGGGTGGAAACCGCTGTGCCGGTGCTGATCAGCCGGCTGTTTGACGCCTGCCTGTGAACGGGCAGGCGGCCAAGGATTACGCCGCCCGGCGTTCCCATAGCTTCGCAACGGGCGTAATAACAAGAACCAGAAGAGCACCGGCCAGCAGGCCAAACAGGCCATCCCCGACCGTGGTGACCAGCACTTCCGGCACTGAAGAAATCATTCCGGCCACATGGTGAATGGCCCCGTACACCGCCGGAATGCCGTGGGTCAGGATACCGCCGCCCACCAGGAACATCGCGATGGTGCCCAACACCGACAGGGTTTTCATCATCCAGGGCGCCAGCCACAGAATGCCCTGCCCTAGCTTCTGGGCGAAAGCACTGGCTTTCTGGCTCAAGTAAAGGCCGGCGTCGTCCAGCTTCACAATACCCGCCACCAGCCCATACACCCCGACGGTCACCATCAACGCCACGACGGTCAGCACCGCAAACTGCATTCCGAAGCTCTTGTCGGCCACGGTTCCTAACGTGATGGCGATGATTTCGGCGGAGAGAATAAAGTCGGTCCTGACAGCGCCCTTGATCTTGTCTTTCTCAACCGCTTTAAGGTTCACCTCCGGCTTTTTCAGAGCCTCCCGCAGCTCTTGCCGGTGCTTTTCTTCCTGCTCTTTGTGCAGGAACCTGTGAACCAGCTTCTCGGCCCCCTCAAAGCACAGGAAAGCACCACCGAGCATCAACAGCGGGGTAATGAGCCAGGGTACAAAAAAGCTGATGGCCAGTGCCGCCGGCACCAGAATGGCCTTGTTGATAAACGAACCCTTGGCGACCGCCCACACCACCGGGATTTCCCGGGCAGGTCGAACACCGGTGACCTGCTGCGCATTCAACGCCAGGTCATCGCCCAGCACACCGGCGGTTTTCTTGGTAGCAGCTTTGGTCATCACCGCCACGTCATCCAGTACGGCAGCAATGTCATCAAGTAATACGAGCAGGCTGGAGCCGGCCATAGACAGTTCCTTTGCAAATTGAACACGAAGGCGAGGAGTTTACGAAAACAGGCCGCCGGAAAACAGTTCCGGCGACCCAGAATGGACAACCGTTAGCGTTTTATACCCATAGCCTCGGCGGCAATGCGGTTCTTCAGCGGCGCCAGGTTGTCCAGCCAGCGCATACCGGTATTGCGCAACCACCGGATAGCCAGCTCATCCCGGGCAAACAACTGCTTGAAGCCCTCCATGGCCGCCATCATCGCCAGGTTCTCGCCTTTACGGCGGCGCTGATA
>NZ_DIHV01000050.1:0-4304 GCF_002420325.1 Marinobacter sp. UBA5687 | reverse complement strand
CGCCATCAACACGAGCCCGCCACCTGCGGTTACGAACAGGCCCTGGAGGGCAAACTTGCGCGCTTCGGTATCTTCATGGTTGAAGCCGATCAGCATGTAGGAGGTGATGCTGGTCAGTTCCCAGAACACAAAAAAGGTAATGAGGTTGTCCGAGAGTACCAGCCCGAGCATCGAGGCCATGAACGACAACATGATGACGTAGAACCTTGCCAGGTCTTTGTGGCCTTTAAGATAGGAGCCTGCATAGATCAGAATGAAGGTGCCGATGCCGCTGATCAGAAGGGCGAACACCAGGGACAGGCCATCAACCATGAAGTCCAGGGTAATCCCGAGGCCTGGCATCCAGGGCGTTTCAAGCAGGAGCTTTTCACCACCACGGATCGCGGGAATCAGGCTGGCGAAGTAGGCGGTGAGGGAGGCGGGGAGAAGAGCCAGTACCCAGCCGATGTAACTGCCTGCCAAACGATATAGCGCCGGTACCGCGACCGCCAGCATAAAACCGGATAGCACAGCCAGTAACATCATGGGAGAGGACTCCTTAAAGACCTGACTTTACGGGTATTGAAATATATCGGTGCCGGTAGCCTTTTGATTTATACGATTGTTTTGAACAAAAGGCTCACTGAGCCCTTGAATGAAAAGGGCTTATTGATCCCAGGTCTGACCGCGAGTTTTCTCAGAGGTTCTGACTTCCAGGTGCATGGCGGCCTTTGCCAGGAAGTTGGCACTGATGGGCGCCGTCATGAACAGGAACGCCGTGATCAGGATTTCCTCTATCCCGATGCCTCGCCCAAGCGTGCTGAAGTAGATCACGGAGCTGATCACGATAGCGCCAACGCCAACCGTGGTGGCTTTGGTAGGGCCGTGTAGCCGGGTGTAGAAATCCGGCAGTCGAGCCAGACCAATGGCACCGATGAGAGTAAAAACGCCACCGATAATCAGCATGGCGGAAATGGCGTATTCAGCGAAGGTGCTCATAGGGTGTCCTCCGGGTTATTCAATGACGCTGCCGCGCTTGAGGTATTTGGCCATGGCGACGGTTCCAACAAATCCCATAACCGCAATCAGCAGCGCAGACTCAAGGTACATGCGTGTTTTTAGCGTGATGCCCAACAGAATGATCAATGCGATGGCGTTAATGTAGAGGGTGTCCAGCGCCAGTATCCGGTCCGGCGCATCCGGGCCCTTGATCAGGCGGTACACGTTCAGCAAGGCGGCCAGCGTGACCATGGCAATGGTGATGTAGAGCGCGGTTAGCATCATTGGAACATCTCCAGCAAAGGCTTTTCGTACCGGTTCCGGATGGTGTCGATGACTTCCTGCTCGTCCTCGGCGTCCAGGGCATGAATCAGCAGCAGTGTGTTGTCATCGCTCACATCCGCGCTAACGGTGCCCGGCGTCAGGGAAATGGTGCTGGCTAGAATGCTGATAGCCAGCGGATCCTTGAGTTCCAGGGTGTAGCAGATGAACATCGGGCGTGGTTCGCGAGGGCTCAGTATCAGCCTTGCCACATCAACGCTGGCGACCACAATGTCCCACAGAACCCGCAACAGGTAGGCGGGTGTCTTCCAGGCCTTGAGCAAGGTGGGTGGATCTGGCCAGAAACCCTGGGTCATCAGGGGGATTATCCAGGCCAGGATCAGCCCAAGAACAATACTGCCGCCACTGATGCCGTCACTCAGAAACTGCCACATGACGAACAGGGTCAGGCTCAGCCAGGGGTGGGGAAACCTCAGTCGATCAAGCATCAGTCATCCTCCCCGACCATAGGCATCTGCAGGATTTCGATATAGGCATTGTTATTGTGTAGCTGTTCGGCCGTTGCATCGGTATAGCGTGTTATTGGACCGGCAAACACGACCAGGACGATCGCCAGTGCGGTGAGCGCGCCTGCTGCTACAGAAATCCGACCATTCAATGGGTCCGGCTTTTCCAGGTGGCCGTCGACGGTTCGCCAGAAAACAATACTGCCGGCCCGACTGTAGGCAATGATTGTGAGGAAGCTGCCAACCAGCAGCACTGACCAGAGCCAGGCCATTTCGAAACCGGGCTCAACGGACTGTAGAATCAGCAGCTTGCCAATGAAGCCGCTGAGCGGAGGCAACCCGGCGGCGGCAACGGCACCGATCAGAAACAGCACGCTCAGGAAGGTGCGGTTATGCATCCTGGGCGCGGTGATGATGCGATCGTTCGCGCTGCCGCGCTGATTGGCTATCAGTTCCGATACAAGGAACAGGCCGCCGACGGTCCAGGTCGTGCTGAGCATATAGAACAGGGCGGCAGACAGGCCGGCTTCGGAGCCCAGAGAGATGGGAGCCAGCAGGGTACCCACGGATATGATTACCTGCCAGGCCACAAGCGTCTTCAGGCTACCAGAGCCCAGAGCGCCTATGACGCCCATGGCCAGGGTGGCCAGAGCGATCGGGAACAACCAGTCCATGCCGAGATTGGCGAGCTCACCGGCTTCGTCGCCAAACACCAGCGGGTACACCCGCAGGATGGCGTAGATGCCCACCTTGGTCATGACCGCAAACAGAGCCGCAACGGGCGCCGTGGCTTTGGAGTAGGCACGGGGCAGCCAGAAACACAGCGGCAGAATGGCGGCCTTCAGGCCAAAGACTACCAGCAGCATCATGCCGCCGGCCTTGACGATATTCAGGCTTTCACCGGTTACCTGGGGAACCTTGACCGCAAGGTCTGCCATATTCAGGGTGCCGGTGACGCTGTAGATCATGCCCACACTGATCAGGAATATCGCCGAGCCGATCAGGTTGAGAACCACGTAGTGGAGGCCAGGTACAGTCCTTATGGTGCCTCCACCATGCATCAGCAAGCCGTAGGAGGCGATCAGAAGCACCTCGAAGGCAACGAAAAGGTTGAACAGGTCACCGGTCAGGAAGGCGATGTTGAGGCCCATCAACTGGAACAGGAACAGGGCGTGGAACTGTCGGTTACCCTCATCGGCGCCGCCGATGGCATAGAGGTGACAGAACAGGGCCAGAACAGAGGTCATGACCAGCATCAGCGCGGCCAGCCGGTCCAGAACCAGGACAATCCCGAACGGCGGCTGCCAGTTGCCAAAAGCATAAATGCGGTAACTGCCGTCGTTTGCCAGCACCAGAAGGACTATGGCCGAGACCAGGATCAGCACGGTGGTTGCCAGTGCCAGGGTTCGGCGCAGCGTGATGGGGGCATAGCCCATCAGTGCCTGCAGAATGCCGCCAAGCAGAGGAATCAGAATCGGAGCGGTAAGCCAATGGTTCATTTACCGGTTACCTCCTCGTCTTCCTGCTCCGGTGCTGGCGATTTATAGGGTTGCTTGCCATCAACATGGTCATCTTCGTTATCCGCAAGGTTTCGTAGCGACATCACCACCACAAAGGCTGTCATGGCGAAGCCAATCACGATGGCCGTTAAAACCAGCGCCTGCGGCAGTGGGTCGGCATAGCTTTCCGCAGTGCCGATAATCGGTTGCTTGCCGGTAGCCAGCCGGCCAGTGGAGAACAGGAAAAGGTTTACCCCGTAAGACAGGAGTGTCAGGCCAACCACCACGGGGAACGTGCGCGCCCGCAGCAGCAGATAAACGCCGGAGGCGGTCAGGGCACCAATCACCAATGCATAGACAAGTTCCATTACGCGCCCTCCCTCTTACTCTTGATGGCCGAATGCGGCGATATGCGGCCAATGGTCACCAGCGCCAACAGGGTGGCCCCGATTACCGTGAGATAAACACCCAGGTCGAAGACCAGTGCTGAGGCTACCTCGAACTTGCCGACTACCGGCCAGGTGATATAGCCGAATGTTGAGGTCAGGAACGGATAGCCGAAGGCCAGGCTGGCCGCGCCGGCAATGGTTGCGAACAACAGGCCCAGGCCAATGACGTTGTGATATTTGAACGGAATCCGGTCCTGGGTCCAGTTCAGGCCACTGGCAATGTACTGGAGGATCAGGGCTATCGAGGTGATCAGACCCGCGATAAATCCGCCGCCGGGCAGGTTGTGGCCACGCAGGAAGATGAATGCCGACACCATCAGGGACAGCGGCAACAGTGGCCGGGCAATCAAGCGCAGCATTAACGGGTAGGCATCCCGTGACCAGGCATGGCCTTCGCCATCACTGGGTGGTGGCGTCAGCGGCGTATTTTTCAGCAGCGCGTAAATGCCCAGGGCAGCAATCGCCAGAACGGTGATTTCGCCCAGGGTATCAAAGCCCCGGAAGTCCACCAGGATGACGTTGACCACGTTGGTGCCGCCACCGCCCGGTTTGCTGTTCTCAAGGAAGAAATCGGAAATCGAACTGAACGG
>NZ_DIHV01000158.1:0-4532 GCF_002420325.1 Marinobacter sp. UBA5687 | reverse complement strand
TGATGCTGCGCGAAGGCCTGGATCACGGCCTGCTGCCGGCCATGGAAAACCTGGTCGAAAAGCTGGCCGAGCTGGCCCGGGAGCACGCTGAACAGCCCATGCTGTCCCGCACCCACGGTCAGACCGCCTCCCCGACCACGGTCGGCAAGGAACTGGCCAACGTGGTCTATCGCCTGCGCCGCCAGCTGATGCAGATCCGCGAAGTGGAAATCATGGGCAAGATCAACGGTGCGGTGGGTAACTACAACGCCCACCTGTCTGCCTACCCGGACGTGGACTGGGCTGCCAACGCCGAAGAATTCATTGAGAGCCTCGGCCTCGACTGGAACCCGTACACGACCCAGATCGAACCTCACGACTACATCGCCGAACTCTATGATGCCATTGCTCGCTTCAATACCATCCTGATCGACCTGGACCGGGACATCTGGGGCTACATCTCCCTGGGCTATTTCAAACAGAAAACGGTGGCCGGTGAAATCGGATCTTCTACCATGCCCCACAAGGTGAATCCGATCGACTTCGAGAATTCTGAAGGTAATCTCGGCATCGCCAATGCCCTCTTCGGCCATTTGTCAGCCAAGCTGCCGATTTCGCGCTGGCAGCGTGACCTGACCGACTCCACCGTTTTGCGCAACCTGGGCGTTGGCTTTGCCCACAGCCTGATTGCCTACGAAGCCACCCTCAAAGGTCTGGGCAAGCTGGAAATCAACCCGGCCCGTCTGAACGAAGACCTGAACAACGCCTGGGAAGTACTGGCGGAGCCGATTCAGACCGTGATGCGCCGTTACAACATCGAGAAACCCTACGAAAAGCTCAAGGACTTGACCCGCGGCAAGGCCATGACGCCCGAAGTCATAAAGAATTTCGTGGAAACCCTGGAGATCCCGGAACAGGCGAAGGCCGAGCTGCGCGCCCTGACCCCGGACAACTACATCGGTAACGCGATCGACCAGGCCAAAGACATCTAGGCAGGAGCAACACCATGGATATGCTTGGCGGGCTGACAGCCAATGAATTTCTGCGCGACTACTGGCAGAAAAAGCCACTGGTTATCCGCCAGGCGTTTCCCGGTTTTCAGTGCCCGGTCAGCCAGGATGAGCTGGCCGGACTGGCCTGCGAAGAAGCCGTTGAATCCCGCATCGTCATCGAGAACGATGCCGGAAAACCCTGGCAGCTTCACAATGGCCCGTTCACTCCGGATCGTTTCAGCGAGCTGCCGGAGCAGGACTGGACCTTGCTGGTCCAGGGCCTGGACCACTGGGTACCGGAAATTGCTGATCTGCTCGACAACTTCCGGTTCATCCCTAACTGGCGGCTGGACGACATTATGGCCAGCTACGCACCGACAGGCGGTAGCGTTGGGCCCCACTACGATATGTATGACGTGTTTCTGCTGCAGGCCCAGGGCCACCGCCGCTGGACCTTCGGCGGACACTGTGACCACAGATCGCCACGGGTAGAAGGTACACCCTTACGGATTCTGAGCAGTTGGGACGGCGAAGAAACTGTGACCCTGGCGCCGGGTGACATGCTTTACCTGCCACCAGGCGTTGGCCATCATGGGGTGGCGGAAGACGACTGCATTACCCTGTCTGTGGGTTTTCGGGCACCTACGGTCGACGACGTACTGACCAGCTTTACCGACTACCTGAGCCAGAAGGAAAAAGCGGCTGAACATCTGGATGACCCTGACCTTCAGGTTCAGGAGAACCCCGGGACTATCGGCGCCGACGTGGTTGAACGTCTCGACGCGGTAATTCGGGAGCAACTCGGTGATCGGCGTAATCTGGCCCTTTGGTTCGGGCAGTTCGCTACCGCCCCCAAAAGCATGGACATCGTCGTTCCAGCCGAGGAGCCGGCGGAGGCCGAAGATCTGGCCGAAGCCATTCGGGCCGGTGAACAACTGCGCTGGAATGAAGGCTCCCGTTTCGCCTACCATGAGCTGGACAACGAGACCGCTCTGTTTGTTGATGGCGAACAATTCCTGCTCAAGGGCGACGCCCGTCCGCTGGCTCCCCTGCTCTGCGCCCGCTCCCGTATTGACATGGCGACACTGGCAGAATTTGCCGGCGACGAAGCGTTGCTGGGGCTGTTGACCAACCTCTACAACCAGGGCTCGATCTATTTCGAGTAAGCCATGGATCTGAGATTTCGCAAATACAGCTGGCAACTGGCACCCGGGTCGGTTCGCGAGATTCGCCAGCGGGTGTTTATCGATGAGCAGAAGGTGCCGCCAGAGCTTGAGTGGGATGACACCGACGAGATTGCTGATCATTATCTTGCCGTCGATGCGTCCAACCAACCCGTGGCCACCGCCCGCCTGTTTTCCGCCCTGGAAGAAACCGGCTACATCGGCCGCATGGCCGTGTTACCGGAAGCCCGGGGCAAAGGTGTTGGAGAAGCCCTGCTCAGGCACCTGATCGCCGAGTCTGCCGGCCGATACCAGGAACTCCGGCTCTCAGCCCAGGAACATGCCACTGGTTTTTACCAACGATGCGGCTTCCACATCTGTTCGCTTACCCCCTATGAGGATGCCGGCATTCCGCACCTCGACATGCGCTGTCTGGCACCGGATCTCGCCCATCGGGCCGGTGCAGGACGCAGCAACCCGTTAATCCTGGGAGCCGATGAGGAATCCTGGCTGTTTGACCAGCCCTCATCCTTCATGAACCTGATGGATTCCCTGGTTGGCCAGGCTGGCCAGCGCCTATGGCTTTACGACCGGATTCTGGACCATGAATTCTACGACAGGCATCGCCTGCGGGAATTGGTCTCTGCCCTCGCCCGTCGCCATCGACTGAGCGAGGTCCGTTTGTTGATTCACGACGACAAGCCATTAGTGCAACGACGACACCAACTGGTAGAACTGATGCGCCGGCTCACCAGCCGCATTGAGCTCCGGCTGGTGAACGAGGACTACCCCATGGAGGATCAGCCCTTCCTGCTGGTCGACCGCCAGGGCGTGTTGTACCGACACAGCTTTGACAAGACCGAGGGCTTTGCCGATTTTTCCGCCAGCCGGCGGGTCCGGCTGATGGAAGAGGCGTTCCAGAAAATGTGGGACGCCGCGCGCCCCTCTCTGGAGTTACGCGAACTACCGCTCTGAGTGGGACACCTGAACCGCCTGAGGTGACTCGAAACTGGCCCCGAATGGCGCAAATTCCTCATCCACCTCTTCGGCCACTTCAACAATCAGTTTCCGTAGCCACTGATGGTCCGAGTTGTGCTGCAGCAGCGGACTCCAGGCCATCTTGAGTTCAAAGGGCGGAATCTCAAAAGGCGGCACCTTGACCACCAGATTTGGATTATCTTTTTGCAGCCAGGCTGCTCTGGAGGGCAGCGTGGCAATCAGATCGTGTTGTTCCGCCAGCAGCATCGCCACCTGGTAATGGCGCGTAAACACGGAAATCTGGCGCTTGCGCCCCATTCGGCCCAACGCCTCATCCACCCAGCCCAGACGTTGAACATCCTTCGGGTTTACCCCCACTCCGACGCCAAACCCGGTCTTGCTGACCCAGATATGGCTGGCGTCCAGATAGGTATCCAGTGTAAACGGCTCTTTCAGGATCGGGTTCCGGGCGTTCATCAGGCACGCAAAGTATTCCGTCCAGAGGGTTTTCTGGTGAAACGACTGGGGAATCTTGTCGAAACGGTTAATCGCCATGTCCAGACGACCCTGCTCCACATCCAGAAAACTGACGTCACTGGGCGTCAGAACATCCAGCGTGACATGCGGTGCTTCCTGCCGGATACGGCGCAACACCCTTGGCATCAGGCAGGATTCCGCGTAATCACTGGCCATGATCCGGAACACCCGCTGGCTTTCACCGGCCGCAAATGGTGTTTTTTCCTGCACCGCCTGCTCGATATCCGATAGAATCCCGCGAACCAGTGGCTGCAATTCCCTGGCCCGCTCTGTGGCCGTCATGCCTTCACTGGTTCGCACCAGCAGGGGATCGCCAAACAGGTCCCGCAGCCTCCGCAAACCGTTACTCATGGCCGGCTGAGTGATGCCAAGGTGATTGGCCGCCTTGGTTACATTGCGCTCCCGCAACAGCACATCCAGGTACACAAGCAGGTTCAGATCAACGCGGGAAATGTCCATAGGCAGCCAGACCTCACCGTCAGCAGCAGGGTGTATTATTCATTTCCGTAATATACAGGAATCTGGAAATTCACGTAATAAATGAACCTTCCGCCCTGATTACAACCAGAAAAGGACGGGATAGCATATTTCTGCTAGGCTTTCAGGGCGTTACCGAATAATATCAAAACCAATAAAACAAGCCCTCGGGCCAGACGTTCATTCAATCCGGAGCCTAACCCCACACCATGGATACCACTACCATTGTGCTGCTGCTCGCCGCGATCGTCACCGTTTCCCTGGTTATTATCGTTTTCAGCCAGATGCGGGAAAAAGCGAGGATCGAACGCGTTCGCAAAATGACGGCTCAGGAAGATGCCTACAACAAGGCCTACCGCCTGCTTACCGAGATTCCCGGCCAATACCTCACGCCAGACCTTAAACT